>JBBQHY010000083.1:0-8149 GCA_038324415.1 Pseudanabaenales cyanobacterium
TCAATCCAACGACCATCCGCATGGCGTACCCGATATTCCCCTTGATAGCGATCGTTATTAGCTTCAAGCTGGGCAAAACCCCCTTGAGTATTAGTCCTGTCTTCAGGGTGAACTAAATTAAACCACCATTCCGAAGTGGTAGGGGCATCCTCTGCTTTAACCCCAATTAAATTAAACAAACCTTGGGAACGAAAAACAAAGTTAGTGTCCATATTCCATTCAAATATAATTCCATCCACTGCCCCCGTTGCTACTTCAAATCTTTGGTTAATCTTTTTTAAACTGGACTCGGCAAGGATGCGATCGGTAATGTCGAAGCCAGTAGGAATCAGAAACTCAACTTCTCCTGAATCGGACAATAGTGGCGCTATGCAAAAATAAATGATAATGAACTGGTCTTCTCCTAAGCGAATCTGCACGTCATAACGAACCGTTTCTCCCGTAGCCGCTTGTCGAATCGCCGCCCAGAGTTGCGCTTGAATCTCTGTGTCGTAAGCCCACCAATAGGCATCGGGAAAGGGTTTTCCCAAAACATCCGCAGCAGAGAGTGTAGCTGCTCCTAACGCGGTATGGTTGGCTTCAATAAGTGTGCCATCTGTGGTCAAGATGCCCACAAAACTAAACAAGTTATCGAGGATGCGACGCAATTGGGATTCACTTTGGCGAATTTTGACTTCTGCCCGTTTACGATCGCTAATGTCTGAGATAAATCCAACTATGCCAATAACCTTGCCGTCAGCATTACGTTTCAAATAGCCCTTATCCCACACATCAATCCACCGACCATCGGCATGACGAACCTGATATTCTTCTTCGTAGCGATCGCTATTAGTGTCAAGGTTAGCTAGACTTATTTCTAATCGTTTTTGGTCGTCAGGATGAAGGCGATCGATCCACCATAATTGATTAGGTAGAACCTCTTCGGCAGAAACGCCTAGCAAATTCAATAATCCCTCAGAACGATAAACGCTACCTGTTTCGATATTCCATTCAAATACAATCCCATCAATACCTGCCATTACCTCTTCAAAGCGTTGGTTAATCTTTTCTAAAGCTGATTCAGAACGCGCTCGCTCGATCTCGATATAAATTCGCAAAATCAATTCAGTCATCAACTCTAGTTCGTCATCACGCCAGACTGATGGCACTCGGCGATTGCCTCCCATTAAGAATTTCAACTGTCCGTCACTTGTACATGGTATGGCGACAGTGGAGAGAATTTGCCAAGATTCGTAAACACTTCCGTTATCTTTAAGGTTTGGTTCTGCCCTCACATCCGAGATGGTAACTATTTGTCCAGCTTTGAGCTGTTGCAAATGGATATCGCTGTAGTATTCCGAGAGGACATGTCTGCCCACAGCATTGGGAATATCACTATCGCTGTGGGTATAGATAGTTGCACCTTCACCAGCATCAACATCTATATCGCTAAAAGTGACCATCGAAAAGTCAAACCACAGGCGGATCTTCTCCCCTACGACATTCAAAATTTGATCGATATCTTCGATGACGGCAAGGTCTTTTTGAATCTCAGCCAGAAAATTATTATTTAACTCCCTCCATTTATGATCGCTTATATCCCTAACTACGCCATACATCCGCACTGGTTCATCATTTTGATTATATTCAGTACGGGCTTTGATCCAAATCCAACGGAGCTCACCGTTTACTGTCCGAATTCCACATTCTGTCTGCCAAGAAGCATGGTTAGCGATCGCTTCTTTAATCTCTCGATTTATTCGATCTCGATCTTCAGGAATTACGTGGGAAATAAATCTTTCATGCTTCCAATCTGGTAAAAGGCGATCGTAGCCAAAGATTTGATCGTGTTCAATTGAACGCCAAGCCTGCGTGCTGACAAAATCTAAATCCCATACGCCTACATCTCCTGCCGCCAAGGAAATCTCTAAGCGTTCTTGAATCAACCTCAAGCGAGTTTTGTCATTGCGGCGAGCCGTAATATCTGTAAATATAACCCCAAATCTAAATTCTTGAGGTGCATCAATCGGAAAAGCATTAACTTCAAACCAGCGATTTAGAGCTTTAGCTTCATGTTCAAACTGTACGGACTCACCAGTCAACACCACATTGCCATAGATATTTACCCAAAAATCTTCTAGATAGGGAATAAGTCCTAGTGCAGTCTTGCCCATTACCTCGGTTAGTCCTGTCATTTGTTCAAAAAGACTATTTGCCTCCAAAAAACGATAGTCTACAGGTTTTCCTTCAGCATCAAATAACATTTCGGAGATGCAGAATCCTCGATCCATAGACTTAAGGAGAGTTTCATAACGTTGCTGACTGTTATACAGAGATGAATTAAGGTTATCAGTTGAAGTCTTAGCTCGCTCTAACTCAGTAACTAAGATTTGTACCGATGCTTTTAAGTCTGACGACCAATGCTCTACCTCGCCCAAAGGAGTTTGTGACCAATCGTAAGAGTTAACCCACGAAATTAATTGCCCCGTACATAGATCTTCCATTGCTCTCTATTTTTAGTCCTCAGGTAAGGTAATTCTCCTCCAAAAACTCATCACACCTATGCACACTTAAATTGTATAACTAAGCCTCTATACCCACCTTATTTTCAAAACCTTAGTCTTTATTTACTCGTGTTACGCAGAAGTCTGAAGTTCTTGCAGTAAGGTAGTCTCAAAGAGGCAAATACAACAACGTTTAAAGCTTCAATTGAGTGTAACCCTACTTAAACCGTTGATCGAATCAAATTATTCTGAGTAATATCAGTTATTTAATGGCAATTTATTTGATTACACGTATAAGAAGTTATAAAGTTTTAAAATATTCTACCTAAGTGTGGGTGTCTGTTAAGAATAAATCTGTATATGTTGACAACTAAGTTTCTTATAAGTCAGTATACATTATTCTCACAATTGACAAATCTCTCTACTCATTTAGGGTGATTTACTCCCTTCCCACCTTCAAATTGGACATTAGCCAAGCCTAAGATGCCTAAGATATAGTCAAAGCCTGTTTTTTGATGGTCTAGTTTTTAACTGGGAAGGGAGTAGATAGCCAAAACCTTTATATTGAATCTATATTGAAATATAAATCTTAAGTCTTTAATGTCGAAAGAATCTTTGTTTGGGCTATCCCTATTTCCCTATTTATTATTCCTGTGGTTCATCACCAAATCAGGCAGGCTGCCAAAATTAGCACTATGGGGATTTTATGGCACCCTCGTATTTGTGGCAATTACCATTCCCGCAGGAATTTTCGCTCAAGTTGTCTATGGTACATCACTCGCTAATGTCGATTGGTTGCACGGTGGAGCGGAATCTTTTTTAACTGTTACTAATATTCTTTTAGTCCTAGGGCTGAAAGCTGGACTAGAAAAGTCCAAAGAGAAAAAGAATAGTTAGCTGCTTAATTCTGCGGGGCTGGAGTTAAGGGCAAGATTTCTGAGGTTATCCACTGTAGTTTTAATCGAACTTGCCACAGGTACAGCAATTACCAAGCCCAACGATCCGCCAATTTGCAAGCCGATAAACAGAGAAATGAGAATCCACACTGGATTTAGTCCCGTCAGATCGCCTAAAATTCTAGGAGCAATAACATTGGCAATGATTTGATCGATCACAATTACTGTTACCAAAACCTTGAATCCCAACCAGAAATTTTGTAGGGCAAGGACAATGGAAATAATGCTGACAGTTAAAGCCCCACCAAAGGGAATCAATCCCATAACGCCGATCGCCAAACCAAATAAAATACTAAAAGGCACATTCATCGTAATAAACGCCAAGGTCACAGAAACACCGCTCAAAGATGCCAAAGTCGCCTGTCCAATGTAGTAATTCTGAAAGTTTTGACGTAGCGATTTTCGTACCTGTCCGCCCCAAGTAGTCGGAAACCATTGAAAAATCCCCGCCCAAATCTGATTACCATAGGAAAGAAAGTAATAGGTCAGAACCAAAATCAATAAAAGATTGATAGCACTACCTGCTGTATCTAGGGCAAAACCTAAAACTTTACCTGTCAGAGATTGCAATTGCCCCGAAAGCCTATCTGTAAGCTGTAATGCCAGCCCCCGAACATTTACATCAATATTTTGCTCTTGATACCAAAGCTGAAGGGCGATTAATTGCTGATTTCCCGATTCGATTAAACTGGGCAGTCCTTTTACTAATTCATTAAGTTGGGTTAGGGCGATCGGAACTAAGACCACAAGAACAGCTGCAAAAACTGAAACCGCCAGCAGAAATACACCCAAAACAGCAGTACCTCGCTCCATCCTGAGTTTAGAGGTCACAAATTCAACAGCATAATTTAATAAAAATGCCAAAATTGCCGCCGCAATCAAAATACTAAATATTGGTTGAAAAAATCGAAAAAATTCTAATCCTAACCACCCATTAATAACGATTAAAGGAAAAGTTAATCCCACTAACAATCTGCGTACTAACCTATTTGCAGAATTATCTGGTTTGTTAGCGGCGATCGCTTCAACTGGATTTGCTTTCCCCGTCATCATAGAAATACTCTTAAAGAATTTGAATAAAGGATTTAGTAAGAAATTTTAGAAAATATGCACAGCTAAATGCTTAAGATCTATCTTACGTTAACTACAAATTACACCAAATTATGAATTTAGGTCGAATAAGCGTTATAGCTTTTAATGTTTTTCGGGAAACCCTACGAGAACAGGTACTATACCTAACTTTATTATTTACCTTAATCTTAGTGGCAGCAGTCAATCTGTTACCTCAGCTTTCTGCTAGTGGTGAGAAAAAGATTATTCTTGATGTAGGTATCGCCGCCATTGAAATTGTCGGATTAATCGTGGCAGTATTTGTGGGAACTACTCTGGTAAATAAGGAAATCGACAAGCGCACAATATTTGTTCTGATTGCCAAGCCCATGAGTCGGGCAGAGTTTATTTTAGGTAAACACCTTGGTATTACCTCCGTTTTAGCGCTTTTAATTGGATTAATGTCAGCCATACTCATCATAGTTCTGAGCTTAGCCAAGATTCCTATTCCTTTATATGCAGTTTTGGTCGCAAATTTCTATATATTTTGGCAATTAATGTTGCTTGGGGCGATCGCTATCCTATTTGGTACTTTTACTAGCTCTTTGGTTGCCGCCTTACTCACCTTTGCCACTTATCTAATGGGTAACTTCAGCAAAGACTTACAAACTTTAGGCGAAATCTCTAAAAGTGAAAGCCTTAAAGCTATTACCAACACAATTTATTTAATCTTGCCCGATCTATCCCGTGCCAATCTCAAAAATGAAGCTGTATATGGAATATTACCTGCTTTAGGTGATTTATTTACTAATGGTGTTTATATATTGAGTTATGCATTGTTGGTACTAGCGATCGCAATTCTGATCTTTGCCAGAAAACAGTTTTAACAAATTGGAATATTTGAGCAATAAAAAAGGGAGAAATTAACTCTCCCCCTCGAGATTTAAATTATTAAAAATCTAAAATTAGTAGGTCTCAACGTGCCAGCGACCAGCTTTTTTCATTTCCTTTTCGTAGGTTTTCCAGTCAATTCCACTCTTAGCTGCAGTTTCAATCATAAAATTAGCAATACCATCTTCCATCCCCTTCAGACCACAGATATAGGTATGAGTATTTGGCTTTTGAATCATTGCCCATAGCTCATCCGCATATTCTGCCATCCGATTTTGGACATACATTTTCTTGCCATCAGCAGTTTTTTGCTCGCGGCTCAAGGCATAGTCACAACGGAAATTCAGTTTATTTTTATACGCCATCCAATCCAGATCGGATTTGTATAAAATTGCGCTTTCAGTAGTCACACCAAAGAATAACCACGCCAAGCCTTTGAATTTATATTCAGGATGACTTTCCTTGAACATCCGCCATAAAAATGCTCTAAAAGGGGCAATCCCTGTACCCGTGGCAATCATAATGATGTTGGCATCGGTGTCTTCAGGTAAAAGCATCTCTTTACCGACAGGACCCGTAATCTTAATTTCATCACCAGGCTTGATACTGGTAATAAAGCTAGAGCAAACACCTTCTACAAGTTCTCCTGCTTCATTTTTGTATTCCAGCTTTCTAACGCTTAAAGATACAGTCTTACTATCAAGATCGTCCCCAAGGCGGGTAGATGCGATAGAGTACAAACGCAGTTTATTGGGCTTACCATTTTTGTCTGTGCCTGAGGGCAAAATGCCAATACTCTGACCCTCTAGGTAGCGAAGATCGCCACCAGAAATATCAAATTTGACGTGCTGTGTAATACCGATCGCCCCTTCTCGAAGTAAAGGCTCGTTAGAGATACACTTACCTACAAATGGACTCGCAGGACGATAAATATTTACAGGAATATCCTTTTTTTCGCTTTTGGGAATTTCATTTGGGATTTCAGTTTGAGTCATGGTATTCACTTGAAAGAATGTTAACAGCTAATTGCCTAATTTTCTACAGACTTGATTTTGTAAGAATATTTTAACGTCTGATTAAATCTAAAATCTTGTTTTTTTTGTTTATATTACGTTCTAACTGCAAACAGGCTAATTTACTCAGCAGAATCTCTAAATTCGACTAAATTCAAACTCTATACCTATATGAATATATTCTCAATACTGTAAACACACATTTATGTCAAGTGCTACAATTAGGCATAAATTTAATTCACCTTAAGTTCACCTAGTAAGTAAAAATAAAACTCACCCAAAACTACTGCATGAAAAAACCGACCAGAGATATACCTACAATTAACGAACGTATCCGCTTTCCTAAAGTCCGAGTGATTGATGCGGATGGTGGGCAATTGGGAATTATGACCCCACGCGAAGCCTCAAAGTTAGCCGAAGAAAAAGAACTAGACTTAGTGTTGGTGAGTGATAAAGCCGATCCACCCGTATGTAGAATTATGGATTATGGCAAATTTAAGTTTGAGCAAGAGAAGAAGGCTCGGGAAGCTCGTAAAAAGCAACATACGGTCGATGTCAAAGAAGTAAAGATGCGCTACAAAATTGAAGAGCATGACTACCAGGTCCGAATTAATCATGCCGAAAGATTTTTAAAAGAAGGCGACAAAGTCAAAGCAACTGTCATGTTCAAAGGTAGAGAAATCCAGCACGCAGACCTAGCTGAAGAACTCTTAAATCGGATGGCACTCGATCTTGGCCCCGTTGCTGAAATTCAGCAGGCCCCCAAACGGGAAGGGCGCAACATTACGATGTTAATGGCGCCTAAAAAGTAGCTCAGGATTTTTGTAATAGTCTACTAATAATTATTAAGGAGATTTCCTTTAAAAAATCCACATAGCCCCCTGCCTCCAATTCTGGGGATTCCGAGAATTAAAGTCCCCAGAATTGGGGATTTGGGGGCTTCGAATTGGGTAATTTTTTTGCCAGAAACCTCCTAAGTTTAGGACTTTAGGGGCAAGAGAAAATTTTGGTCCCAAAATATTTACTAAAATAATCGCTGGTTTTATTTACTGGGTTCTAGCTTCGGATTAAGAGGCTTTGGAGCTTCGGCAACTGCTTGTTTGCCAACTGGTCTAGATACCTCAACTCCATTTTGCTCCAAAATTACAAAGGTAGACCCAGATATATTGTCGACACGCTTGAATAGGACTTTACCCCCAATAAAAGTTTGCCCTACAGATACTGGTCGGGATGTGGGTTCACCAGGGGCATTAATAATTGCATATTTACTACCACCAATATCTAAAATCCCACTTACTAATACAGCACTAGCCTCAATAGTAGATGGTGGCTCCACAGGTTTTATAATAACAACTGAGTTTGTGATGGTAGGTCTGCGAATAGGTCGAGGAGCAACTGGAGCGGCAGGAGGGGGTGGGACGCTACCGGGAATTACAGCGAAGGGATCTCGATCAGAACCTGAAAGTTTGGCACCAAGCTCTTCTTGTCTTTGGGCTTTGTTAGTTGGCTCTAGAAAGCCTGCTGTGGGCTGAGATACTAAAGGTTTAGTAAAAATTGGAGCTTCTACGACAATTGTACTAGTGGGAGTAGTTACAGATGTGTTAGCTGTTGTTGTGCCACCTGCTCTAATCTTATCGCAATCTTCCTTCCCAGGGGATGTTGTAAATTCCTTTGTCTCCCCATTAATCGTACATTTAATAGTTATGCCACTGTCCGTTGTGCAAGCTCCTAGCCATACTGTGGCTAAAACCGTCAC
>JBBQHY010000084.1:0-8060 GCA_038324415.1 Pseudanabaenales cyanobacterium
TATTACTTATGTCTAGGATTGGCAAACGTCCGATCAATATACCTGCCAAAGTCACAGTAGCGATTTCTGGGCAGGATGTCACCGTCAAAGGGGCAAAGGGAGAACTACACCGTACACTACCAGCTAAAATTGAGATCCTGCATGAGGGTGAAATTTTAACAGTTAATCGTCGTGACGACTCTCGTTCCGCAAGACAGCTACATGGTCTATGTCGTACCCTTGTTTCAAATATGATTGAGGGAGTTTCTACAGGATTTCAAACGAAGCTGGAAATTCAAGGCGTAGGCTATCGTGCCCAAGTTCAAGGTACAACTCTAATCCTAAACGTCGGCTACAGTATTCCAGTACAGATTAATCCTCCTACAGGAATTGAAATTAAAGTAGAGGGGACAACTAACGTAATTGTGAGCGGCGTTAACAAAGAAATAGTAGGTAATACTGCGGCTCAAATCCGCTCTGTGCGTCCACCTGAAGTTTATAAAGGTAAAGGTATTCGTTACGCAGGTGAAGTTGTCCGTCGTAAGGCTGGGAAAACTGGCAAGAAGTAGCTATACCAGATAAATGTATTAATTTTGCAATACTTATATTATACAAAAATCATATGAAAACAACTCATAAACAAGCTACACAAAGTAGACATAAACGTATACGGCGTAAGATTTCTGGAACTCCAGAGCGCCCTCGTTTGTGCGTCTTTCGTTCTAACAAACATATTTTAGTTCAGGTAATTGATGATATCAATCAACATACTTTAGTTGCAGCATCTACCCTTGAGTCTGAGCTAAAGTCTAGTGTTAGTTCCACCGCAAACTGTGAAGCTTCCGCCAAAGTTGGAGAGTTAATTGCCCAAAGAGCGATCGCTCAAGGAATATCTCAAGTAGTATTTGATCGTGGTGGAAATCTTTATCACGGGCGCATTGAAGCATTAGCCGAAGCTGCTCGCGCTGCAGGACTAGTTTTTTAGGCTCTTATATTTTAGGGTTTGGTAGTAAATAATTGGTAAAAGAAAGTGGCAGAACGTAGAAATAAAGATAGTCGTAATAGTAGTCCTCGTGATCCAAACACTCCTGAAAGTGGGCGTGATGACAAACGAGGCAAGGGTAAGCGTGGTGAAACTAAAAAAGCTAATGATCGCAACCGTGCCGAAAAGGAATCTGAATGGCAAGAGCGAGTAGTACAAATTCGTCGGGTAACGAAGGTCGTTAAGGGCGGTAAGAAATTGAGCTTTAGGGCGATCGTCATCGTTGGTAACGAAAAAGGACAGGTGGGAGTTGGAGTTGGGAAAGCTAGTGATGTTATTGGGGCTGTCAAGAAAGGTGTAGCTGATGGTAAGAAGCACCTAATTGAGGTTCCAATCACCAAGTCAAGTTCCATACCTCATCCTAGCCATGGAGTTGGCGGCGGCGCTAAGGTGATGATTCGTCCAGCGTCTGCAGGTACTGGGGTAATTGCTGGTGGAGCTGTAAGAACCGTCCTAGAGCTTGCTGGAGTTAAAAATATTCTTGCCAAGCAATTGGGATCTGGAAATCCTCTTAATAACGCTCGTGCTGCCATCAATGCTTTATCAACCCTACGCACTTTCAGTGAAGTTGCTAAAGCTAGAGATATAACATTAGAAAACCTATACACTTAGATTTATTCATCTAGAAAGCTATGAAATTAGAGGACTTAAAGCCGCAAACTGGTTCCCAACATCGTAAACGCAGAGTTGGACGTGGTATTGCAGCAGGGCAAGGTGCAAGTTGTGGCGTTGGTATGCGTGGGCAAAAATCTCGTTCTGGTCGTCCAACAAGACCTGGATTTGAAGGTGGACAGATTCCCCTTTACAGACGGATTCCTAAACTTAAACATTTCACTGTAATTAATAAAAAGGAATATACCCTAATTAATCTTGATAGTCTTGCAGACTTGGCTCCCAATTCAGAAGTGTCTCTTAAATCCTTGATCTCAGCAGGAATTGTCACTCAAAACGACGGTGCTTTGAAAATATTAGGACGTGGAGATATTTCTTTTCCTTTAACAGTTCATGCCAGTGCTTTTTCTGCAAGTGCTAAGGTCAAGATTGAAGCTGCGGGTGGAACTTGTGTTTTAGCCTAATATGATGAGTAGATAAATATTTTCATACTAGATTTTTATACTAGTTTTACACTGAGGTAGATTAAAAAATGGTTGTCAGTAAAGGTAAAGCTCCTTCTGCAAAAGAAACATTTATGCAAATGGCTCAAGCAAGTGGCTTACGTGGTCGTTTGCTTGTTACTATTGGTATGCTAATTTTAGTCCGAGTCGGGATCTTCCTGCCTCTTCCAGGTATCAATAGGGCGATTTTTGCTGAGGCAGTTAAAAATAATTCTGTAGTTAATTTCTTAGATATCTTTTCTGGTGGTGGTTTATCTGCTCTCGGAATTTTTGCCTTGGGAATTATTCCCTACATTAATGCCTCGATTATTATGCAGTTGATGACTACTGCCCTCCCGACTTTAGAAAACCTCCAAAAGAATGAAGGAGAGGCAGGGCGCCGCAAAATCTCCCAGTACACTAGATATGTGGCCCTAGGTTGGGCGTTACTTCAGAGCTTTGGTCTCTCAATTTGGGTTCAAGGAACTGGCGCAGTTTTAGAACCTGGTATTGCTTTCTCTCTTGAAACTATGATTGCGCTCACGGCTGGATCAATGTTCGTAATGTGGGCAGGTGAGTTGGTAACTGAAAGGGGCGTGGGTAATGGAGCCTCATTACTTATTTTTGTCAGTATTGTGGCTGGTCTGCCTAAATCCTTGGGAAGCACGATCGCCCTAGCCCAAGCAGATAGTTCCAGAGTTGGGGGCGTAATTTTACTCCTAGGAATTTTCTTGGTGATGATTGTCTGTATTGTCTTTGTCCAAGAAGGTACCAGAAGAATTCCCATTATTTCTGCACGTCGCCAAGTAGGTCGTAAACTTTATAGAGAGCAATCTAGTTATCTCCCCCTAAAGTTAAACCAAGGTGGGGTGATGCCAATCATTTTTGCGTCTTCAGTTTTAATTTTACCCTCATTCATAGGGCAAACCTTTTCAGGAAACTCAATTGTGTCCGCAGTGACTGGTTTTCTGGCTCCAAATACTTGGGGATACGTTTCTCTTTATTTAGTTTTAATCCTTGGGTTTAGCTATTTTTACTCATCGCTGATTGTTAACCCTGTCGATATGTCTCAAAATCTTAAGAAAATGGGATCAAGTGTTCCAGGTATTCGTCCAGGTACGGCTACATCTGCTTACTTAACCAGAGTACTGAATCGCTTAACGCTCTTGGGGGCTATTTTCCTAGGTGCAGTTGCTATTATTCCTACTGCAGTAGAACGTGCTACAGGAATTGCTACTTTTAGCGGGATCGGGGCAACGACGTTACTGATTTTGGTTGGGGTAGCGATCGAAACTTCAAAGCAGATCCAGACCTATGTAATCTCTCAGAAATATGAAGGGATGGTTAAGCAGTGAGTTCTTTAGCTGATCAAGTTTCAAATATGCCGATACGAGTAATTTTAATGGGTCCTCCAGGTGCAGGCAAAGGAACCCAAGGCGAAATTCTAGCATCCCTGTGGAACGTACCTAGAATTGCTCCTGGTGATATTTTTCGAGCAGAGATTAAAGCTAATAGCTCACTAGGAATTCAAGTTAAATCTTTTAGTGACTCAGGTACACTTGTTCCAGACGCAGTTGTAATCGAAGTGATGCGATTTAGACTGATCCAGCCAGATACTGCAGTAGGTTGGATTTTAGATGGATTCCCTAGAACTGTATTTCAAGCTCAATCTCTTGATGTTCTGCTTGAAGAAATTTCACAAATGTATGATTACGTCATCAATCTTGAAGTTCCTGATGAAATTTTAGTTGATCGCCTGAAAATACGGGCTGAACGAGATGGAAGAGTGGATGATTCTGAAGATGTTATTAAAAATAGACTTCAGGAGTACTACGCTAAAACTAAACCTTTAATAGATTTTTATGGTGAGAAGGTTATAGTTGTTGATGGTACTCCAACTCTTGATGAAGTTACTAAAAATATTCAGCATAGGCTGAGAACAATATAAACCTATTATTCGGAGAGTATATTTTTGTCTAAAGAAGATTCGATTGAAATGGAAGGTACTGTGACTGAATCACTACCTAATGCTATGTTTAGGGTTGATTTAGATAATGGTTTCAACGTATTAGCCCATATCTCAGGTAAAATTCGTCGAAATTACATCAAAATCTTACCTGGTGACCGAGTTAAAGTTGAACTTACTCCCTATGATTTGACTAAAGGTAGAATTACTTACAGGCTCAGAAACCAGGGAGGGAGCAGTAAAAAAACTATCTAGTAGACTAATTTTTGGGATCTAGAATTGATATTGGTGATAGTACATCTGCGGTAGTTGTACCATTTATCTTTTCTACCAAATTTTTAACATTGGTAGTTGTGTCTGAGTCACTATTTTTAGGAGTGAGTACCTCAAGCATCATTTCTGCCCGCATTTTATATGCTTGTTTTTCTTGAGGAGAAGTTTCAATTTGGTTACTGTAAATACTTAAGGCATCGAACCAATAACCGAAGTTACTATATACTTTTGCTTTTTCAAGATTGTTATTGGCTTGAGCGATCGCTTTCTGCATATCACCATCAACTTTACTTAAAACAATTGAGCCAATAGCTTGTAGGTTACTACTAGCAGCACTTCCCCGTAGCCTTAACTGCCAAACATATACTTTTTCAGGCTTTAAACCAGGCGAAGTTGCAGGTAAAGTGAGTTTATATATCCCACTCTTATTGGCGATACCTTCAGCCTTAAACACTACGCTGTCATCTCTATTAGTGGGATCGCGGAGTTCAAAAATTGTCTTGTAGGGAAAATTGCCACTCCTAGGTAGATACCAAGAGAAAGTAGGTCTTTCCGAAGCAGTTCTTCCGCCATCTTCAGGTGCTAGGGGTACAAGTCAAGAGTTAGCTGACCGTACTGCTCCCCCTGTCCCGCTAGAGATTGGTATTCCTAATCCATAAGGCTTGCGATCTGGGGCAGCGATCGCTCCATTACTCAACAAAATTGTTAGGACAGAAATAGCTAAAATTTGCTTGGGCTTGGGGATGTTATTCATAAAAATATTTCACCTAGGATAATTGTGCTTTAAGCTATGACTGCAAATTAGGGGTTATAAGTTGCCAATTTAGAAATTCATTTCACCATATCCCTTACAAGGATTTAGATGCGTTCTTATTTAAATTATCAATAACTTTAGTAAATACTTTAAGCCTAAAATTTAAGATCGGAAATGATAATGATCACGAAAAATTAAATTTATCATCACTAATTCTCACTCTAATTTTTTTATCCATTACAGACTCAAATCTATAGAGAATTTGATTTTAGGCTTAATTATGTTTAACTGCTAAAGGTTTAAGGATTAATAATGCAAAATTTAATAGATTTAATTTGGTGAAAGCTTTATTCTAAATTAAATTGTATTTTTGCCTGAAGACCTATGAATTTTATTGGGAGTAGCTTGTGACCCCTGCTCGGACAATCTGTTTAGGATTCTTGGCAGTAATTTTAATTGGGGCAACTTTGTTGATGTTACCAATTTCGAGTAGTAATGGTAGTTGGGGAAATTTTATTACAGCCTTATTTATGTCTACCTCGGCTGTCTGCGTAACGGGTCTAGCAGTGGTAGATCCTGGGACATTTTATAACTTTACGGGTCAGGCAGTCTTGCTATTACTTTGTCAGATTGGTGGACTAGGATACATGACCGCTACAACTTTCTTGCTAGTTCTAATTGGACGAAAATTTAGCCTACGGGAAAAGGTGACTTTACAACAATCTTTAGATATATCAGGAATTCGGAGTGGAGTCCCGTTGGTTAAATCTATTATTACGACGACCATCCTATTTGAATTAGCGGCAGTCTTCTTAATGACTCCAGAGTTCCAAAAGAGCTATGACTTTGGGCGTAGTATTTGGTTGGCAATCTTTCATAGTGTTAGTGCCTTTAATAATGCGGGTTTTAGTCTTTTTCCTAATAACTTAATGGGCTATGTACATTCGCCAGTAGTGAACTTTGCAATTACGGGGTTAATTATCTTTGGTGGCATTGGCTATCAGGTAATTTTGGAGTTGTATTTATGGTTACGGATGATATTTCGGCGATCTCAGGATCGATTCTCCTTTAGTTTAAATTTTAAGGTGGCTGTGAGTACAACCGCGGTTTTATTAGTCTTAGGTACTATTATGATCTGGTTAGCTGAGTTAAATAACCCCAAAACTATTCAAGGGTTTCCTTTGCATGAACAGTTTATGGCGGCTTGGTTTCAGTCTGTTACCGCTCGAACCGCAGGGTTTAATTCTATAGATAATGGGGCAATGAGTCTGGCAGGATTATTCGTCACAATTATCTTGATGTTTATTGGTGCCAGTCCAAGTGGTACAGGTGGAGGTATTAAAACTACGACGCTACGAGTTTTGACAAACTGTACCCATGCCGCGTTGCAAGGTGAGGATGATGTCCAAATCTATAATCGCCAAATTTCCCCAGTCTTAATTCTTAAAGCTGTCGGGGTTACTGTGGGGTCTTTAATTACAGTCATGGGTTCGACTACTTTACTACTTATAACTGAGCCAGAAACTGATTTTGTTAAAGTTCTATTTGAATCGGTATCTGCCTTTGCTACAGTTGGTTTATCTACTGGAATTACACCCCAAATCTCTTTATCAGGGCAGTTAGTATTAATTTTAACTATGTACATTGGACGGGTAGGTGTTTTATTGCTAATTGGAGCGATGTTTGGCGAATCTCGCCGTAAGTTAGTCAAATATCCCGAAGAAACCCTGTTAGTAGGCTAGAAGCTAGTCTCTTTTCACTCTCTCTCAAAATCAACCCAAGCCTTTAATCAGCATAAATCTATGAATCTATTTTGGAAAAAGCATCAAGATAAACGTCACTTTGCCGTTTTGGGTTTAGGTAGGTTCGGCAGATCGGTTTGCAAAACTTTAACTCAAGCAGGATATGAAGTTTTAGGGGCAGATAAAAATGAAGATCTGGTATCACATATTATTATTGAACAGATTCCGATGCATTGTGTGCAGGTAGATACTACAGATGCCATTGCTCTTAGGGATATGGGTATTAGTGATTTTGATACTGTGATTGTGGCGATCGGTAACTATTTAGAGGAAAGCATTATTACAACTCTTCATGTTAAAGAAGCAGGAGTTCGCCATGTCGTAGCAAAAGCCTCTTCAGAAGTGCATGGTACTCTTCTCAAAAAAGTAGGGGCTGATTTAGTCGTATATCCTGAAGCGGAAATGGGAGCTAGCCTAGCGCGATCGCTTACCCAAAGAGGAATCCTAGACCGACTTGAACTAGACAAGGATAATAGTATTGTTGAGGCACTTGTCCCAGATGTATTTGCGGGCAAGTCTATATTAGATTTACAACTCCGACGCAACTATGGCGTAAATATTTTAGCAATTTGTGCAAATGGCCAATATGAAGTAAACCCTAATCCCGTAAATAAGCTGCAAAAAGGAGCCATGATCGTTTTGATTGGGAATAATAAAGATATTAACCGCTTGCCACTGGATAGTGAGGTTCAACCTTTTCAATCAATATAATTTCTAGGGTTTATTTCAATTTCAGTAAAAATAATTATTAGACCTCTTGCAGACTTAAGAAGTTTCAGAATTATAAAGTGTTCAGAAAAGCAGATCCCTATAGTGATTTTGGATAAATCTTAAATTATTAAGCTTCTATTTTTATTGATTTTAGGCTTATTCGTGTTTAACTGTTAGGGGTTTTGAGGATTAATTTAAGAAATACCTATGCAGACTTTATCAAAAGAAAACCTTGAACAATTGGTGAATGAGGCGATCGCCAAGAGTCAAAATTACTTAATATCCCAACAAGATGCTAAAGGTTTTTGGTGGGCTGAATTAGAGTCTAATGTCACGATTACAGCAGAAACAGTACTTTTGCATAAAATCTGGGGTTCTGAGCAGGGTAGAAATCTCTATAAAGTTGAAAATTACCTAAGAACCGAACAGCGATCGCACG
>JBBQHY010000085.1:0-7949 GCA_038324415.1 Pseudanabaenales cyanobacterium
AATTTCAAAGCTCCCTGGCACCCAAGCATAATCTACTTGCCCGTTGCGATCGCTACTGATATTAACCCCATGACGTTGCAAGGCATCTTGACAGCCCTGTAATAATCTTGTCATGATCAAATCATTAAAGCGACCAACTACGATCGCAAATTTCAAGTCATCAGTACGGGTAAAGCTTCCTTCAAAAACAGTCATAGTTTAAAGATTTAAACAAAAAGATAAACAGAAAAATTTAAGTGACAAAAGCATTAAGAATGCCCACAGCCACTACTAGTATGCCCCAAATAATTGAACCAATAAGTAACAAAGGCTTAGATTGATTCCAATTGCTAGGTGAAGCATACGCTACAGGCACACCAATCACCATTACAAACGAAAATAGTACTAGCACCGCCAATAAAAGTTGGAAAATAACTGTCATAGATTTCTCCTAAATTTGACTTTTTTAATTTTTGATTATTATTAATGAAACGTAACAATTTAACTTATCAAAATAACTCTGCAATCTAACTAAATTAGCAGAAAACGCTACTTCCAAATCAAGAAAAATTTAGATTAAAGGTTCGGCTCAAGTCCATAACACCTAGGAGACTTAACATTACAACCTTTATCTATAATTCTTAACCTTCTAAATGGCATCAATGATATCCAAGATTTAAGAGATTTTGGCAACAATATAAAGCTAACTGCTATGCTTAAACTGTTTTAATCCTATAAGTAACCAAGGTGTGATTTATGGCAACAACCAATTTAGTCGCGACAAAAGAAATGCTCTCTAATGGATTAAGTACTAACATTAGTGACACTAGACCTTGGGGGTCTTTCACAGTTTTAGAAGAAGGTCGAGGCTATAAAATCAAGCGGATCGAGGTAAATCCTGGGCATCGCCTGAGCCTGCAAATGCACCACCACAGTAGCGAACATTGGATCGTAGTCTCAGGGACAGCAAGGGTCACTTGTGGCGATCAAGAAATTATTATTGGGCACAATCAATCAACCTACGTTCCTCAATGAACACTACATAGAATCGAAAATCCAGGTGTAATTCCTTTAGTCATTATTGAAGTCCAAAACGGTGAATATCTGGGTGAAGATGACATCATCAGATTTCAAGATGATTATTCCCGTGCTGAGAAGAATTCATAAGTATCTACAATTAAAGCCGTAATCTAGCAGCAAATACTTTTCCTTGGGCTGATAGGCTATGAGTTTTGTACCAAATATGAGCATTACTAGCGATCGCCTCTGCTAGATTAAAATCAAGTTTGAGTTCTTGGCGATCTGCTAGTAGCAAATTTTTTCCTACTTCAATTCCATCTAATGATTTTTGGTTAGGATAAAATACGCCAACAGGTAAGACTCCGTGGGCACAGTAGGCAGCAAAGATAGTAGATTTGCTTAAAAATTCTGTGGGGTAATCTAAAAATCCAGCGATCGCTTCTGCCAAAAATTCACTTACTTCCTCTCCAGTTCTGATTCCTGCTTCCGTAACCCTAATCTGATTAACAAGGGGAATATCAAAACCTACGGAACTACCAATATCAATTATTTCGGTAATTTCTAGTTCTCCACAAATTCGTTCGAGGGCAGCAAGCGATCGCTGGTAGGCATGACATCTCCATCCAGCACTACCAAATACTACTAGTCTCCGTTGGCGTTGACTTAAATGTAGAGGATGCTCTAACTCACCCACATTGGAAAAAACAGGTAGTTGATCGACCTGAGTATGTTTCCCAACTTGAGATATTTGTTTAGCATAATCTTCACGGCTAGTTAAGCAGCGATCGCTCAACCTTACCACTCTTTTGAATAGATTTTGCTGTAAAGGGGATGTCCAAAAGGCACTTGTCCAGATCGCTCCGTTGGCATATAGCTCGTGAAACATCGTGACAAGATAAGGATTAGGAGATTTCTGATACCAAGCTTCAAGTCCTTCAATTAACCAAGTTGGGCATCCACGGCGCGCATAGCCATAGCCCACATAATGTAGCAAAATTATTTCTGAAGAATCTAGTGCCTTCTCTAAGACTAGAGAATTACGTTCTTGAATTTTTTGAACTTGAAAACCATAGGTAATCGCTTCTCCTACCCATGTTGGATCGCCCACTATAAATTTTGTAATTAAGTTATGGCGATCGCGAAGTTCTAAAGCCAACTTCAAGCCATAGTCTCCGACTCCATCAATTGCTGGAGGTAATCTTGTCACAATTGTTGTAATTTCGGGCATGATTAAGGATATCTAGGTAACTATAAAATCTTCAAAGATATTAAATTAATTCATGACTTCAAATTTAGCTCTAAAAGGTAAAAAAGTTCTAGTTACAGGCGGCAGTAAAGGCATTGGCAAGGAGGTAGTTTTAGAGTTACTTAAAGCTGGAGCAATTGTGGCGATCGCCTCTCGGCAACTACCAGAAAATCTGGCAGAATTACAAGAATCTAATGGGTTTAGGGTCAAAGCCTATAGCCTAGATTTAGCTGAGGTGAATGGTATTGGTGCCAAAGTTAACGAAATTATTAATGATCTGGAAGGACTAGATATTTTAGTAAATAGTGCTGGCATGGCTTACACCGCCGAAGTCATAGATACATCTCTTGCGGATTGGCAAAAAGTTCTAAATTTGAATTTAACTAGCGTGTTTGAATGTATTCGGGCAGTTCTACCGACCATGCGATCGCAAAATAGCGGCACCATTATTAATATTGCTTCCATTGCCGCAAAACAGGCATTTCCCACATGGGGAGCCTATAGTGCTAGTAAGTTTGGGCTTTTAGGTTTAACTCAAGCTTTAGCCGCCGAGGAGCGATCGCACGGCATTAAAGTTATGGCAATCTGTCCAGGTTCGGTAAATACACCTCTATGGGACACTCTTACGCCCGAAGTTTCTGCAAATTTTGACCGCAAAGCTATGCTAGATGCCAAAACCGTTGCTGAAATGATTATGACTATGCTTTCATTACCAACTAATGCCATAATCCAAGAGCTAGTATTAATGCCTAATGTGGGGATTTTATAAAGGTTTAAGGATTAATCTGGGATCAAGTTCTATGTCAGATTCTTCCAAATTGTTTTAGAATTTAGTAGTTACCTAAAAATTAGGTTTACAGCAAACAAAACTTCGGCAACAGCCAAGACTAAAACTCGGATAAAAATTCAGAGTTCAATCAAAGATTCAAAGCAATTAAGCAACATGACAACATCTCCAACTCGATCGCCTGCTGTCAAAAATACTGATAAAGAATCTAAATATGACAAAAATTTTCTGTCAATTACCACTAAAAAGCAAATTTCTCTCATTATCAAAGAAAGACTAGAACTTGCAGGCGCACCATACCTTGCTAATGACTCTATTGCTGAATATTTATCCGATGCAGAGCGGGAAGAGTTAAAGTTAGAAATTGAAGGGAATTTGCAAAGTGTATTTGACTCCTTGGTAATTGACACTAAAAACGATCACAACACCCGTGAGACTGCCCATCGTGTTGCCAAAATGTATGTGGATGAAGTCTTCAAGGGGCGCTATCACCCTATGCCCAAGGTTACAGATTTTCCTAATGCCAAAGCATTAGATGAGATTTATACCCTTGGTCCAATTACTGTCAGGTCTGCCTGCTCCCATCACTTTGTGCCGATTGTTGGTCAGGCTTGGGTGGGTATTTTACCGAGCGATCGCGTAATCGGTATTTCTAAATTTAATCGCATCATTGATTGGGTGCTTAGTCGTCCCCATATTCAAGAAGAAGCGGCGGTCATGGTTGCCGATGTCATTGAAGATTTAATTAAACCAAAGGGATTAGCCATTGTGATCAAGGCACAGCATATGTGTATGAGTTGGAGGGGCGTAAAAGAGCCAGAAACTCGAATGGTTAATTCCATAGTCAGAGGGGCATTTAGGGCTGATCCATCTCTGAAAAAAGAGTTCTTCGATCTAATTCGTTCTCAAGGCTTTGGCGACTAGTATGCAGCGTATTTGGCTTTGCTTAGTCTTAATTTTTATGGTGGGGATCTTGGGATTCTCTAATCCTGCGGATGCTAGCCTGCGCGACGATCGCTATGATGGTAATATCTTTGCCCTCTATGGTGGAAATGGATCGCTAATTCCGCCTAGGGTATCTTTAGCGCAATCTCTAAATGACTTAAATCGCCCAGCTTTATTGGTGTTTTATGTTGACGACAGCTCTGACTGTAAGCTCTATACTCCTTTGCTTAATCAGATTCAAGCTTTTTATGGTAAGACTGTAAGCATTATTCCTGTCATAGTTGATAGTCTTGATTTAGCTCATCCCACAACTGACCCGACCCAAGAAGCTTTTTACTACCGAGGATTTGTACCGCAAACGGTTTTAATTAGTAGCGATCGCCAAGTGATTTTTGATCAAGAAGGAAAACCCAATTTCGAGACTCTAGAAATTCCTATTCGTAAAACCCTTAACCTTCCACCCAAAGTTACAACTCCCCAACGAGACTTGAAGGTAAAACAAATCAACGAAGTCAATCCATAAAGATCTATGACTGCCATTTTCACCTCAGAAACTCTGATATGCTGGCAGTAAGAGATTTTTGGATCAGTCCAACCGCAAAAATAGATGTTTCATCAAGATGCGATCCCTTTTATTACCGCCTTTACCATTTCGGCTTTAGTAGTTTGGTTCAGCACTCCCATTGTGCGGAAATTAGGACTAATAGCTGGATTAACCGATAAGCCTAATGATCGCAAGATGCATACAACTCCAGTTGTCAGATTAGGTGGGGTTTCGATATTTTTAGGTACCCTCTGTGCTCTGTTATTGGTTTGGTGGAGTGGCTGGTTTGGGGTACTAACACCTACAAAAGAATACGAAGTTTGGGGTGTAACTATTGGGGGTGTAGCGTTCTTCTTACTGGGGTTGGCAGACGATATATTTCAGCTACCTGCGTCATTTCGACTGTTTATGCAAATGCTGATCTCGGCGATCGCTTGGCAGGTCGGAGTACGCATAGAATTTATTTCCGTGCCTTTCCTTGGCATTATTAAATTTGGTTGGTTGAGCTTGCCGATAACTATGGTGTGGCTATCTGGCATGGTGAACGCTATAAATTGGATCGATGGTTTAGACGGTCTAGCTGCAGGTGTAACCACGATCGCCTCTGCTGTGTTGTTGGTAACTAGTCTATTTATGGATCAACCTGCTGCGGCTTTAATTGCTGCGGCTCTCTCAGGGGGATGTTTAGGGTTTTTGCGCTACAACTTTAAGCCCTTTAGTTCTGCGGAAATTTTCATGGGCGATGGCGGTGCCTATTATTTGGGATTTACCCTCGCTGGAGTTAGTGTTATTGGCTTAGTCAAGACTGCGGCAGTTGCAGCAGTAATTCTACCCTATTTAATTTTAGCTGTGCCGATTTTAGATGGGGTTATGGTAATTTTTGAGCGGCTCCGTAAGGGAGAACCTGTGATGTCCGCAGGTAAGCATCACCTCCACCATCGTTTGATTCGAGCAGGTATTTCTAAGCGAGATACTGTTTTGTTTATATATGCCCTCACCATTTGGGCGGGGAGTTTGGCTTTAGCAATTTCTGGTATGCCAGCAGGGGGTACATACGCTGCCATAAGTACCTTATTACTGGTTTATGCTTGCTGGAAAGTCAGAAGACTAATTCAGGAGCGTTTGCTTAAAAATCAAGATATAAATCAAAATGTTACCGATCTGAAATCGCCTTGCTCGGATTCCAATAAGCCTAAAAATGATGCTTAGGAACGATGAAATCCAACTGTTCGTCTAGCGTTTTCAGCTTTACGCTTCCGCTTTTCGATTGTAGTTTCGTGATACTGGCAGCGACGAACATCAGCCATAAGTCCTGCTCTTTGGATTTTCTTTTTTAATCTGCGAAGTGCGGACTCGATCCATTCATTTTCACCAACAATTATCTGAGTCATCAACCGTAATTTGAGCTGTAATTTGAGTAAAAAAAGATTTTTTTAGTCTAGCAAAATATTTGATTTAAGAAAATGCCTAATATCATGACAATTCCAAATTGGGTAACTTTATCTCGATTGCTATCTATACCGATTATTTTTATAGTTTTACATGGAGATATTGGCGATCGCCCTCGGCAAATTGCCACACTTACTTTTTTAATTGCTGCCTTAACCGATTGGCTAGATGGTTACTTAGCGCGCAAACTCAATCAAGTTAGTGAATTTGGTAAATTCCTTGATCCCCTAGTCGATAAATTACTGGTGATTGCGGCTTTGCTAATTTTAATAGACCTCCACCAAGTCCCTGCTTGGGGCGTATTTATAATCATTGCTAGGGAAATTTTAATTACAGCTTGGCGAGGTGCTCCCGATGCCACAACACCAAAAATTATCGGAGCGAATATCTGGGGTAAAGCTAAAACCGTCACTCAAATTGGGGCGATCGCTGCTTTGTTTTTACAAATTCCCTATGCCTTAGCTTTATTTTGGTTAGCTATGGGATTAACTGTAGTTTCAGGGTTAACCTATATTTTGCCTAAAAGTCATCTAGCCTAATTGTTCTAATGCTGAACTAAAGAGATTTACTTTAAAGAATCTACTCAGCCCCCTGCCCCCAATTCTGGGGATTCTGAAAATCAAAGTCCCCAGAATAGGGGATTTAGGGGCTTCGGATTGGGTAATTTTTTACCAGAAACTGCCTAATTTCTTAACGCTGCATCCACTGCCTGTTGCTGATCGCGGCGGCTAATCCAACGGTGATAGGTTTGGGTATGGATTGCTATGGAATGTCCCATCATCTGAGCGGCGATCGCATCAGGCAATCCAAAATGAATCGTACGTACAGCCCAAGCATGGCGGAGGTTATATGGAGAGAAGGGAATATCATATCGCTGAAATTGTCGGGTCACCTGTTGTCCGATTTTTTGGAGTGTGGTTTTAGTCAAATCTGTATTTAGAGGTGGCAGATTAATAGATCTCAGATCAAATCCATCAATCCATGTCGGTGGAAATGCCCAAACTTCATGGGTGCCAGTTTTAGTAGATTCTTTAACAGTGATTGTTGCTCGTTGATTTTGAATTTGCTGGGATAGGGTATGGTAATCACAGAAAAACACCTCATGATTTCGGAGTCCAAACGTTGCCATGACTCCATAGACAAATCGCCACTGGGGATTGGGAATTTGATAGTAATACTTGAGGATGGTCTCATCGTCAGGCAGTTCTCTGGGTTTGAGGTATTTATAGCTATACTTACCGCTTAATTTTTGCAGGTCAAAGTCTAAAGTTAGTCCTAAAAACTCAGCAAAACTTTTGAGGGCTGTACAGCAAATTTGGCGAGACCTTGTGTCTGGGGTTGTGGTCAAGATGGTTTGATAGATAATTTCCCGATCGCTAAGGATAGTATTACTTTGGGCGATCACTTTTAACTTAGCCAAATAGGGAGCATAGGCTGTTTTCCATGTGGTTTGAGTCGAGGCATTATTTTTATAATCTCTGGTCACCCAAAAATGTTGTTCAAATCTGGCGATCGCCGCTAAAAGTGAATTATCAATATTAATTCCAATATCTGGTTTTGTGTAATGCCGCCACTGAAAAGTATCTTGGATTAATTGGGCACAAACTAATTTTGCCTGCTGCTCTGCCCGTCTTAAACCAACTAGGTCTGGATATTCTCGCAAGTTAATACGTTGTTGATGGGGTTGCAGTCTCTTACCATCAGGCTTGGGTGGAAAGACACCTCTAAGGTAAAGATTTGCCCCCCTAATTTCAATTTGCAAGCCGAGCTGGGCTAGTTTGAAATTGTAGTTAATCTGGGTGAGGCGTTCTTGAAATTCCATGGAAATTGGGGGACGTACTACCACCATGTAGGCTTCTTTTTAGTACCATCAATAAAAGTAATATTTTCATCACCAATGAGTTCGGGTCTTTGAGAGCCAAAGGTCTGGGCGTTAGTCAAATCAGCTTCAGTCAAATTTGCCGTTGTTAAGTCGGTTT
>JBBQHY010000086.1:0-7932 GCA_038324415.1 Pseudanabaenales cyanobacterium
CAAAATAGAGATCGATCATAGTACCAAGATCTCGACCGTCTACAGTCATAATTTTTGTTCCTTTTAGAATATTATTATGCTCCAAAACAGTTTCAATCTCAGGTATAGAATTGGCAACTACAATTGAGTCTTTAGATGGAATAATTATTGCATCAGCACCAATCGCTTGAACTTGATTTATAGGGAGGACTCTTGCCGCAGTAAACAAACCACCTTCATCAACCAAAAAGCCCAATAGTAAGTTATTTGCTTGGTCAAAAATCAAGTCTGTAACGGTTTCAATTTTTTCACCAGTATCATATGCGATCACTGGTTTGCCAATCGTATCTCTTCCTTTTCTCATGATTTGTTCCCTATTATGATTAATATAACTCCTATATCGATGGTCTAATGCAGTGCAATTTATTTGATAATTGGGCGGTCTGAAGGGACTGATGAGGGATTATCTAACTTGCTTTTTCCAAAGTTAGGAATCACATCTATTGCTCCGACGTACTCTAGAGTTCCCGCAGTGGCGATCGCTAATACCAAAAGCACACCCCCGTAAACTAAACCCTTGTTAGAGCTTTTTCCTACTAATCTTGGCATAATACTTTTCTATCCTTTTCAGTTAAGTGGCTTAGGAATAATAAGAGGATTAAGATATGCCAATTGCCACCTCAATCCTCTCATGCAATCAGACTATTTACTAGTTAGTAGCGTCTTTGACTTTATCTTTTACGTCTTCAACACCGTGTCTAACAGATGCTTCGGCTTGCTTGGCTTTTCCTGCTGCTTGATCTTCAGGATCTCCAGTTACCTTTCCGACTGCTTCTTGAATTTTACCTTCAACATTCTTGACGGTAGCTTTAGCTTTTTCTTCGATACTCATAATTTTTTCCTATGTTTAATGGTTATTGAATATCTATACTCTATAGAGATATTTCGCTTTGGGCATCTACTCATTGGTTAGTTCCACAATCTATCTATGGACAGAGAGTACAATTTACCAAATTAAGCTTTCAATAGGTTCCACATCAAATTCTCCGAGGATGGAGAAAGCAGTAAAATACTTAATCAATTTCCTACAAATTAATTTTTTGAATTGGTGAATTATCGTTTTACTCCCTTCCCAGTCAAAGATTAGTCTTTTGGAGGTGTGGGGGCGCAGCCCCTTCGTGGGGGCTGCGCCCCTTAACCCCATTTAAACTGTGTATATTTCTATGGTGGGAAGGGAGTAGTTACTTAATCTCACCAGATCATAAATAGTGATTTAACTATCGAGATTCTCCGCAAGCCAATTAAGAATGTACGCTTGACTGTTTATCCTCCCCATGGCAACGTCCGAGTATCTGCCCCGATCGCAATCAGTGAGGATAGTATACGTTTAGCTGACATTAATAAACTTAATTGGATTAATCGCCAACAGCTAAAATTTACCTCTAGATTTTCTCAATTACCCTACGAGTTCAGGAATGGAGAAAGTCATTATTTTTGGGTTCATAGCGATCGCTTCGAAGCATTTATGGATTGCTTTATGCCCCAATGGCGTATTTTTTTGGATGACTTAAATAACTCACCATAAGGGGGCTGTCGCATAATATCATGGATCTCAGTGCTAAAGAAGGAAATAGAAATTAATGCCTGAGCTGCCCGAAGTTGAAACCGTAAGACGAAGTTTGAATGAATCTACCTGCGATCGCAAAATTATCAGCAGTGAAATATTATTAGAGCGCACGATCGCCTATCCAGAGAATCAAACAGAATTTAATTTGGGATTACAAGGTACGAAGATTTTGAATTGGCATCGATGGGGAAAGTATCTCTTAGCTAAGCTTAATAATAAAAGTTGGTTGGGGGTGCATTTACGGATGACGGGCAAATTATTGTGGTGCGATCGCTCCTTAGAAGTTCATAAACATACTCGGGTAAGAATTTATTTTGCCGATCAACAAGAACTGAGATTTAACGATCAACGTACCTTTGGGCAGATGTGGTTAGTACCTGCGGGGAGAATGCCAGTAGATGTAATTAGTGGCATCGCCAAAATGGGAATGGAACCGTTTGATCCAAATTTTAATTATCAATATTTACAACTTAAATTAGCAAGGAGCGATCGCCCGATTAAAAATTCCTTACTCGATCAAACTGTAATTGCAGGAATTGGTAATATTTATGCCGATGAAAGTTTATTTCTGAGTGAAATTCATCCCCAATCTAAATCGAATCAGTTAACCGAACCCCAATTAGCAGCCCTCTGCCTAGCAATTAGACGGGTTTTAAAAGATGGTATTACCCACGGTGGTACAACCTTTAGTGATTTTGAAGATATAGCGGGGAATAAGGGGAACTATATTCATGCAGCTTGGGTATTTAGACGGACGGGACAAGCGTGTAAAGTCTGCGGTACTGCGATCGAGCGGATTAAATTAGGTGGTCGCTCTACGCATTTTTGCCCTAACTGTCAACCGCTAGTGAATATCTAGGATAATTTAAATAATTTCAGAGCATTTTTTGTGGTTTGCTCAGCTATTTGCTCTATTTCTTCATCTCTAACTTCAGCTAATTTTTGGGCAACATAAAATACATTTGCAGGCTCGTTACGCTTGCCACGATTGGGCATAGGCGCTAGAAAAGGACAATCAGTTTCAATTAATAGACGATCACTGGGCACAATTTGAGCAGAGGCTTGAATAGTTTGAGCATTCTTGAAAGTGATGACTCCGCTAAAACTAATGTACATTCCTAAATCTAAGAACCATTGAGTTTCTTCAGGGTTTCCTGCCCAACAGTGCATTACTCCCGTAACGGGTTGCTGAAGATTTAGCATATTAACTTCAGTTAGAACTTCCCGAGTAGAGATCGCCGCATCCCTGCAATGAATAATTACGGGTAAATTTAGGCTACGGGCAATACTTATTTGTGCCTTAAATGCAATAATTTGTTCAGCTTTATTTTCAGCTTTATAAAAATCTAAACCAGTTTCGCCAATAGCGACAACTCGGCGATCGCTACTTGCTAAGTCATAAATTTCTTGATGCCATTCGGGTTGCCATAAATGAGCATCTAAAGGATGTAAGCCCACAGCAAAACTGAGCTCAGGAAATTGATTGGCGATCGCTTGAATTTGCTTAAATTCTGAAGGCTTTACACAGGAATGAACTAAATGGGTAACTCCAACTTCTTGCCACCTCGATCTAACGGATTCTAAATCTAAATTAAAATCCTTAAAGTTAATATGAACATGGGTATCAACAAGTTGCATCAGCTATCTCAACCTTAGTTATGATTATAATTTTCTGGATTATGTTAGTTATGTTTTTGCAATTATTAATTAGAATCACCAAATTAAATCATCAACAAATTCCCATGATTTCTTGGAAATTTATTCAGAAAGTTCATCCAAAATTTGGCGTAGCTGAATATGTTTATAACCTAACTTAATTTCAAATTCATCACCAGGGACTAAGCCCATAGATTCAGTATAGGTAGCACCAATCACGATTTGCCCATTTTTATGAACAGTGACTCGATAATTTGGGTCACGTCCTCGCCCATCTTTAGATGATTCTGGATCAAGGGGAATACCGCTTGCTTGAATTAAAGCTTCATAAAATTCTGTGAGATTAGCACTATCCTTAGCACCAGAGTAGTAGCCACAAATTTTAGCTTGTTCCCGTTTATTTAAATTTCCAGATTCTTTAACTTTTTGAAGTAAAGCTTTACCTGTTAATGGAGCGATCGCCTGAGACATAATTTCTTAATATTATTACTAACTAAGAATATCTAAATTTTATCTAATTTGACAACAAAATTGGCAAAAATTATTTATTTATCCCTAAAAGCATGATCATAAAAAAATACTCTTCACTTACCCAAGAAACTTATCTGAGAGAGTAGAAGAGCTATGGTGATAATACTCCCTTCCCAGTCAAAGATTAGTCTTTTGGGGGTGTGGGGGCTGAGCCCCCACGAAGGGGCTTTGCCCCTTAACCCCTTTTAAACTGTGTATATTTCTATGGTGGTAAGGGAGTATTTTGAGACTATTAATTAATCTACAAGTTTAATCTTCGAGTTGGATTTACTAATTAATTTAGTGAATTAATGACAATTACCTCCAAATATTATTCCAAAATTGTTGAATCGGGCTTTTAGGAACTTCTACTACTGGTAATCTGCGGCGAATATCTGATATTTTCCAACCCGTTAATGTGGCTAAGTTTTGTGCTTCTTTTTCAAAACGTGGAGGCAAAGATTTTCTGTATGCCTGACCTGCTTCACACTTTGCCTCCCCCTTAAAAGCATGGCGCATGATATATCGACCTTGAAATTGACGTTGATTAGAGGTCTCTTGAAACATTAAATCTTCGGGAAACTTGTCACGGTTGTAACGGATGTGAATTCTGGTAATAAATACTCCACCTCTGGATGGGATACTAGCTCGGCGACCCTGAATGGAATTATTAAAAGGAGAAGGAACGGCTGAATTTGGCATAGGAGAATTTAGCCAAAATACACCCGCTTTGGTTAGCTCTCCAGGGCTAAGGGGCTCAGCCGAGCAGGGATCGCAGCTTCCCATATCCCAAGCGTATTCAAGAAATGCTACCCTTTTATCCTCACGGCGGTGAGCAGTTTGGAACATGGCTTTATAAAAACCACCAAATTCATTCTTTACAAATGTTGGGATTTCAGAATCTGAGGGAATATTGACCATTCGATAGTTAGAAACTTCTGCTTGTCCCTTGGGCGAGAGAATATACACTAATAAATCTTGATCGCCCCTAGAATTCACCATACCTAGGCGAATTGGGAGCATAAACTTTCGAGATTCAAACGCCATCATCAGAGGACGAAGAAATTGCGTTTCTGATTTTGCCAATTCCTCAAGATTCACTTTTGCCACAAAGAACTTCATATTTTGGCGAATGTAAGCCTGTAATACTTCCTTGGCACCTGTGGGAATGCGATAGCCATTTTGGATTAGCCATGTTTCTAGTCCGCCCGATTCCTTGGCACTGAGAATTAAAATATCGTATTCGCCTACGGTAAATTTTTCTTCAATAGTTACACCCAAACTACCTTGGCGGGATTTCTGAGCATCGGTAATAGCATTAGAACGTGCAGCAGCAGAAGGCAGTCGAGACTCCATTACATATTTAGGGGCACAGGGATCGGAGTCAAAATATTCGACTAAACGAGGCGCACTAAAACTATCTAAGCGTTCGATGATTTTGCTATCCCCAATCCGCACTTGATCTTGTTTCAGAATTGTCGGTACAGGTACAACGATCGCAAAGTCTTTGACATCACCTTGGAAATCATTTGCCATAGTTAAAATGGTACGGTCGCCATCACGGGCAATTACCACTTGAGAAGCATTGTTATAGAGTTTGGCATCGGCTTTAGATACATAAAATCCGCAAAATGCCCAAGCGATCGGATTAGAAGTAAATAGGATAACTACAGTGAAAATGCAGCTCAAAATCAGACGAATCGGTTTCATATATGCCTTTTAGATGATTTACAGGAAGTTGTTAGTTGAGAAGTAGGAGCCCTCATCCCCCAGCCCCTTCTCCCTAGTTGGGAGAAGGGGAGTAAGTCAAGTTTTTCTTTTGCTCTTTCCAGTTCTGGGAGAGTTTTAGGGTGAGGGTCTTAGACTATTTTGCGTAGGGTGAGCAAACCAAGTGAAGCGAGGAGCCTGATAGAGATAATCTAAAATTAGAGTTAAAGGTGAAAGAGCAAATAGAGCGTAAAACACAGCTTCAGGGATAAAGAAGAAATTACGTAGGATAAAAGTCAGAAATGCGATCGCCACTGCCCAAATTAATCTGGCACTTCTAGCATTAGGAATAGAACGGGGATCTGTAACCATGAACATCGCAAATAGTAATAAAGAACCACTCATTAATCTATGTCCTAGGACATCCCAACTCCAGCCTAAATAAAGATTGCGAATTAGCTCTAGTCCCGCGTAGGAACCAAAAAATGCCGCCGTAGTATCCCATCTTCCTACCCGCTTTAAAACCATCGCCCCCAATCCTAAAAATATTAGGGCATACCACACTTCATCCCCCCACTGTCCAGGTGAAACCCACGCATCGGATGTAAACAGAAGAGCCGTAATAATGCCGAAATTCGCAGGATTGAACCAATGCTTATCCCCAGTACGAAAAATAAATTTAGAAGCGATCGCCCAAAATGAAGCAAAAATCATGGTGGGATAGCTACCTGCCCTGAGTAGTAAGCACAGCCCTAAAGCTGTAATCACTGCACTTGGCAGCCCTTTCCATATTTCTTTTTTAATTTTAGGAAGAGTTTCTAAAGTAAAGGATATCCGCAATTTAGCAGCGTTAACTATCCAAGACATAAGAACTTGGGTGGTTAAACAAGAGGCAAAAATTACAGCGATCAATTCTGGTTTAAGTGTCCAATCCCTCGTACCAATTCCCAACACTAAAAACAGAAATAAAGAGAGAATTTGATAATTTCTAGCGTCCTTTGAGATATTTTCTAGCATGGCACCCCACCAATTATGTTTGATATAAATTTGAGATAAATCTGATGGGCTTAGTATATCTGCCAGAATATTTAATCTCCCGTTGTTGCTAAAACTGAAACAGGGTGATCGCTGTAATTTAACGTGAGTTCGGGATAGCAAAACCTGAAAACCTATCTCTCCCGTACGATCCCCCCTTGCCCCCTTAAAAAGCTACTGTGTCCGCACAAGTATAGAAACTAGACAAGTCAATGCCAATCCGCCCCCTAGCCCCCAATTCTGGGGGAACAAGAAAATTTAGATCTTTCAAAGTCCCCCAAAATTGGGGGATTTAGGGGCAGAATAAACTGAAACGAAAACAGGTAGGACTTGTGTGTACACCGCAGAGCATTGGGCAGGCGGATCAAGTCAATGGTTGCAGGCAGTTTAGATTGATTAAACTCCAATCCTTAATCCAAACTCAAGCTAATTTAGCTTAGTCTTAAATTTTCCAAAGTTTTAGAAATTGCAAGTAACGGCATTACTAATAGTGAGCATTAGAAGTATCAATTAATCAAACCCTAGCTTAGAGTTAAACTGGATCTAGATTGTCATACTTTGACTACTTCCAAGTTAAAAGTTATTTGCGTCAATTTTAGAATTTATACTTAAAAACAACATAAAACAACAAAATTTTAAGAGGTTAAGAATTATGGTTTCTGTAGTCACTCCTTCTGTAAGTCAACGTAGGCTCACAATTCAAACCTCAGAAATTGCGGCTAATACTACTGCCATGCGATCGCTTGATTGGGATAGAGACAGATTTGATATTGAGTTTGGACTGCAAAATGGCACTACCTACAATTCCTTCATCATTAGGGGTGAAAAGACGGCTCTAGTTGATACTTCCCATGCCAAGTTTAGGAACCTATATTTAGATGCTTTGCAAGCTGAAATTGATATTTCGACCATCGACTACCTAGTTATTAGTCACACCGAACCAGATCACAGTGGCTTAGTGCGGGATGTCTTAGCGATCACTCCAAATATTACAGTAGTAGGCTCAAAAGTCGCAATCCAGTTTTTAGAAGATTTAATTCATCATCCATTTAACCGCCAAATCGTCAAAAACGGCGACCAGATCGATCTGGGAAATGGGCATATTTTACAGTTCGTAAGTGCACCTAATCTGCATTGGCCCGATACCATGTTAACCTTTGACCATCAGACTTCTACACTATTTACCTGTGATGTTTTTGGGATGCATTTTTGTGACGATCGCATTTTTGATGAGGATTTAACAGCGATTGCTCCCGATTATCGGTTCTACTATGACTGCTTGATGGCACCTAATGCTCGCTCGGTTTTAGCAGCGATGAAGCGTATGGATGAATTACCAACTATTACCACAATTGCCACGGGACATGGCCCCCTATTGCGCCATAATTTAGAAGAATTAGCTGAAAATTATCGGACTT
>JBBQHY010000087.1:0-7925 GCA_038324415.1 Pseudanabaenales cyanobacterium
ACCTTAAGTCCGATCATTATGTGGTTAGGCTTATTTTTTGGAACTACGATCATATAGTTCTGTACCGCTTATCGGCTACAATTCAGTCATAGCAATATTTTTTGTTTTTAGCCATATTACAGCTTTATGGTTTTATATTCCCTAGTAGTTTCGGTTAGGCGATCGCTGGGCATGAGCTAGACTATTTCCGTTGCTTTCTCTTGCTTCTTTGGAGGTCGCCCTCCTTTTTTACCATTACTCCGAGAAACTTCTGTTTTCCATACAGATGTAACTTTACCTCCCCGTTTTCCTAACTCTGACATCCATGCCTTAGTCCCAAAAATACCAGCAACTAAACTTGTAATATCAAAATCTGCATCCAAATTATCCCAACGAACATTACCTCCAGACTCTTCAAGCCAATAATTATTCAAATCTTCAGTAGAAGCTTCTTGTAATTACTGACCCAAGATTAACTAATATACTAAATTAGGGATTATCTACGATTAAGTCCAAAGTTCTCACGGACTTCTTTCGCGGTTTCGGGAATATTCTTAGCTAATTCTTTAATATTCTTTAATCCAGTTTGACCGATAGGTCTATCTTTACTATCACCTAGATCTTCAGCCATCCTTTGACCTTTTTCGACGGCATAAGGGTCTGCAGGTTGCAGATTATGAATATCGTTGTAGGTTTTATCAGCCTCTTCCAATGTCTTAGATTGATTTGCATTACCTTGATTAGCGTCTGCAATTAAGTTAAATGGCGGAAAAAATGATGATGACATGAGAATAACAACTGCCATTAGGAATGTCGCTACTGTTTGAGAGAACTTAAGGTACTTCATAAATCTTTTTTATTGGTTGAATTAATTAGGGGTGAGTGTAAAGATAATAGACAAAGGCTACTATTACTGGAGTTCCAAATACTAACGCCAGCAGAATGTTGCCAAACGTACTTCTTAAAATTGGCAATTCACTACCGAAGGGATATTCGTTATCTAATCGCTTATTATTCATAGGTATAACTCTTAATGATCTAGGATTCGATCTGCAATAACTTTAGCAATTTAGAACTGGCGATCGCTCTGTCGAAAGTATGGTTATAAGCTATCGAAATGTATAGAAATTAGAACGATGCTTCCTTTACACTTCGTGCAACTAGTTATTAAATCTGATTTTGCTCATGTCTTCAAGGTTGAGAATTTCCGATAATTGTTCCGCACTGAGCAATCCCCGTTCGAGAACTATCTGCCTTAGGGATTTACCCGTAGATAGAGACTCTTTGGCAATATTGGCACTGTTGAGATAGCCAATATGGGTATTCAAAGCAGTCACTAAAGATAAACTTCCTTCAGCATAGGCTAGGCAGCGATCGCTATTGACAGTGATTCCACCAATACATTTTTGCGCCAGACTATTCAGGGCATTGCCTAAAATTTCGATACTATGTAAAAGGTTATAGGCGATCAAAGGCATCATCACATTTAGTTCCAATTGACCTGCTTGGGCGGCGATCGCAATGGCGGCATCATACCCCAACACCTGCATACACACCATGTTTGTCATCTCGGCAATAACAGGATTATATTTACCAGGCATAATCGAAGAACCAGGTTGCACGGGTGGTAGTTGAATTTCATTAAGACCAGTTTTGGGACCCGAATCCAGTAACCGTAAATCGTTGGCAATTTTGATACAATCTTGAGCCAAATTACGAAGAGTACCTGATACATGGACAAATACAGACATACTTTGCATTGCTGCCATCGGATTGGGTGCAGGTTTTAGCTTGAAATTAGTGAGTTCGCTTAATTTCTCTGCCACCTTAAGCGCGTATTCAGGATGGGTATTCATACCAGTTCCTGCGGCACTTCCGCCTAGTCCCAGTTCAGTTAGATCCTCAGAGGCAACCCGAATCCGCCGAGCATGGTCAGTAATAATTTGAGCGTACGCCATAAATTCATCGCCTAAGCGCACAGGTACAGCATCTTGGAGGTGAGTTCGTCCTGATTTAATTACATCTTTAAACTCTAAACCTTTGAGTTGCAATTGACTGATTAAATTTTCTAATGCGGGATAGAGATAGGTTCCTAGAGACATTAAGCCACCAATCCGAATTGCCGTGGGAATGACATCATTGGTGGATTGCCCATAGTTGACATGATCGTTGGGACTGATGCGGTTATAGTTCCCTTTACGATCGCCCATTAATTCCAAAGCCCGATTTGCCAGAACTTCATTGATATTCATGTGGTGCGAAGTTCCTGCTCCTGCTTGGTAGACATCCACTACAAATTGATCACGTAGGTTCCCTTCTAAAATTTGTTCACAGGCGATCGCAATGAATTCTCCAATCTCTGTGGGAATACAGCCAAGTTCTGCATTTACTATAGCAGTAGCTTTTTTAATTGTAATTCCTGCATCTACATAAATAGGTAAAGGTTTAGTACCACTGATCTGAAAATTGGCGATCGCCCGTGCCGTTTGAATTCCATAGTAGGCAGTTTCAGGGATTTGGAGTTCTCCCATGGAATCTTTTTCGGTGCGATACATATTCATTCTCCCTTATTAAATCGAAAATCAAATCGAACTTTTTTCATCACTTGCAAAAATAGCTGACTAGATTTGTGGAAGTCCAGCCACTTCCGTAATGCTTGATACTCAGAATTTTCAAACCATTGTAAATCCACATGGGCAAACTGCCTAATAAATGGAAATATCGCTATATCGGCAAGGGAAGGCTTATCTTTTACATTTTCAGATAAGACTCTTTATACCTCTAATCCAAAATAAGTTTAACCATTCATACCCTCCTTTACAATAGATATAGAACAATACAAATAGAATCTAGCGGCAAAAAATTATGTCTGACGAAAATACTAAATTGATCCTAGAAAAGCTTGAACAAAAATTTTCTTCTTTAGAACATGAGCAAAAAGAGATTAAATCAACCATTGATACTTTTCTGAAGCTGAATGATGGCTACCAAAGGGCTGCCGATCGAGTAGCTAATCTTGCCTTTACCGTTGTGGGTGCGGCGGCGGCAATCGCAATTATTTCTCCTGCTGTTAAAGCCTTGACTGAGTTTGCGGCACTTTCTTAATTAACTCCTCTCCATCACCCGCAAAAATAGCTTACTAGATTTGTAGAGGTTTATCCATTTGCGTAAAGCTTGATACTCAGAATTTTCAAACCATTGTAAGTCCACATGGGCAAACTGCCTAATAAATGGAAATATCGCTATATCGGCAAGGCAAGGGCGATCGCTTAGTAAAAAATCATGCTGTTGTAATAGTTGATTTAAAGTCTGTAGATATGATTCGGCTTGACTTCTATAAAATGCTTGAGGTTTTGTAAACCGTACATAATATTTATAGCGATCGAGATTTTGCTTGAACTCCAAGTCATTCACTGCAATTAACCTTTGCCCAAGTTCTGAAAGATTTACAGGAAATTGCCACCTTTCTGGATCATTTTGAGCGATCGCCCAACGCATAATATCTAAACTTTCTTCTAAAACCGTGCCGTCTGTTAACTGCAAAACTGGAGTTGTTCCTTTAGGAGAAATTGCTAACATCTCCATAGGTTTATTCTTTAGGGAAATTTCTCTCAACTCATAGCGAATTCCTGCATATACCAATGCCATGCGGGCACGGATCGCATAGGGACAACGGATAAAAGAATAGAGTAGTGGAAGTTGTGGCATTAAAGATTAGCGAAATAATCGAATAAAGTAAAGTTCACCCTTTGAAGTTATTAGTTTATCTATAGTTATCTACTTAAAATGCTGAAATGAGCTTGTTATCTTCAAGTTCTGATCTTCATTTAGATTTTTAGGAATAATTTCGCTAATAATTATTGATTTAGGTGAATTCTTAATTAAATCGTAGGCATCCGCTGGAGCTAAACATAAAACCAATTCAAAATCCTCACCGCCATACATAACCCAATTGATCGCTTCTTCTTTTTTTTGTTCAGCTACTAATTTAATCTCTTCAGCTATCGGGATATTGATAATTTTGGCACTAACTGCACTCATCCGACAAATTTGCGCGATCGCATCCGCTAACCCATCACTACTATCCATCCCACTCACTCTGAGATAATTCAAAGGAATTAAATCTAGGCGGGGTAACGGTCTTTGGTGGGCTTTATGTAACTTGGCGATCGCAGAATCAGATAAATTACAAGCTAGTTCGGGATTAAGTAAAATTTCTAGCCCTGCTTTGGAAAGCCCATGATTGCCTGTAATTATAATCAAATCTCCAACTTGGGCAGTATGGCGGTAAATTATCCGATCAGAACGAACCTTTCCAAAGGCTGTAACAGCAAGAGTTTTAACTGGCGATCGCACCGTATCTCCCCCGACTAATTCCGTTCCATATTTCTTTAAGCAATCTGTAAAGCCGCGATAAACTCCTAAAATCCAATCCAGTTCAGTATCGCTGGGTAATCCCAAAGCCAAAGTCACACCCCAAGGGCTGGCTCCCATTGCCGCTAGATCGGATAAATTAGCCGCCGCCGCCCGCCACCCTGCATCCTCTGGGGTTGTAGTTTGAGGACTAAAATGCACGCCATCAATCAAAATATCTGTCGTCACAACTAGCTCATAACCTTCCGCAAGACTGCCCATGACCGCCCCATCATCTCCTATGCGATCGCTACAAAAAGGCTTAAGAAGTTTTAATAATCCCTGCTCACCAAGGTCTTGAAGTGATGATGTCATACAATCATGCCATTAAGACTTTATCATAACCAGTTGCTCTTTTTGACGGCGCAATTCTCTGATCTCAGCCATCCTCTTTTCTTTATATTTCTTTAGCTCCTCTTGCTTTTCAAAAGATAAAGACAAGATACAGCCAGCTTCACTTTCTATTTTGTTCATTTCTTCAATACTAGGTAAATCATTCATAGTTTTATCCAAATTTTTTAAGTAGTTTTTGGGCTGCATCTAAAGTCAATCGAATTTTCCCTTTGCCGATAAATCCCAAATCTGAGTAAAACTTCTGCGAACCTTCTAACGTAATTGCATTAATCCTACCTTCAAATTCTAATTCTATACTTTCACGAATAATTTCTACAATCAGTCGTCTACTCGTACCAGCTTTTCTTTCAGGATCGCTAAGCAAATTTAAGTTTTTAGGGAGTAACTATAAATTCTAGGTATATAGCATCATTATCAATAGAAATGCTGGCAACGGATTCTACATTTCCGTCCAAGATCACACCTCTAAGTTTCTCAGGAGGTTGATTTGCGATTTCCATGATCATCTATTCTGCATCCAAGACCTGATCTAGTTGCTCATCAGTTAATTTGGATTGATCCAGAGCCTTAATTTGCCGATCCCAGTCTGGTACCTTAGCGAGTATTTCCTCAGAAGTGGCTGGTTTAAATTCCATATCTTTGAGGATTTGTTATTTAAACCAATTTTTCAATTTCAGGAAAGCCTCGCCGATCGCTTTAAGTAGTTTGTTTATTTCCTGACTCCAAATCAAATAACATCTGGAGAGTTTGCATTGCCCGCTTTCGAGCTTCTATGTCTTGCTGCGCCCGTAGTTGTACCATTGGATCGTGAAGAATTTTATTGATTATGCCCCTTGTCATATTTTCAATGACATCTTGGTGTTTTTCCGCAAATTCGCTACCTAGTCGGGATAGAGCCTTTTCAAGCTCTTGTTCACGAATTACTTCCATTTTTTGGCGGAGCTTGTTAATCGTGGGCACTGTATCGAGCGATCGCCACCACGCATCAAAATCCAAGAAAGATTCTTCGAGCAAAACCTCTGCCTGTAGAGCCATTTGCCGTCGACTTTCTTGATTTCCTGCAACTACAGCTTGGAGATCATCCACATTAAAGATTCTCACATTGGACAATTCACTTACATCTGCATGAACATTTCGGGGAACAGAAATATCCACTAGCATCAAGCCTGGATGATTAGACATGAAAGATTCTAGATTTTGACGAGATAGCAAAACCTCGGTAGAGGCGGTACTGGTAAAAACCAAATCTGAAATTCCTACACAGGAACAAAGATGCTCAAAGGGATGAATTTGAAAATCCACACCATCCGTTTTGAATTCATTGACTAAATCTTGAGCGCGATCGATGGAACGATTAATAATTGAAATCTTGGTTGCACCCTTGGAAATTAAATGCTTGACTAAAAGCCGAGACATTTTACCTGCACCTAAAATTGTTACTCTTTGATTGGATAGTTTCTCCAGCTTCATTTGTGCCAGTTCCACGGCGGCAGAACTAATGGAAACTGCTCCAGTGCCAATGTCAGTTTTGGTGCGGACATCTTTGCCTGCGGATAGAGCTTGCTTAAATAATTGATTGAGGATGCGTCCAGATCCGCCATGTTGTTGCGCCAGACGATGGGTATGCTTGACTTGTGCCAAGATTTGCCCTTCGCCCAAAACCAAACTATCTAAACCTGCTGCCACTCTGAGTAAGTGCATAACTGCATCTTGGCGCAGCAATACAAATAGGTGTCGGCGTAAAAACTGTAATGGTAGTTGGCTAAATTCTGATAAAAATTGGGTAATCTCCCTAATTCCACTCTCTGTACCCTTGGTGACTATGTAAAGTTCGAGACGGTTACAAGTACTAAGGATGGCGCACTCTTCAATGCTGGGTAGGCTGTTTAACTGAGCGATCGCTGATTCAACTCTTGCTTCTGGAATACTCAGTTTTTCCCGTACCTCTACCGTCGCCGTTTTGTGACTTAAGCCCACAACAGCAATATTCATAAGGTTTTGTTAAATAATAGATTTATCTTAATACAGAGATCGTAATTGATTGTGACAGACGAGTGACAACTTTGAAATAAACTTTACACAGAGTTAACAAATTAAGGATATTGGCTTCGACTTTGACCTCAACTTAGATAATTAATAGTAATCTTTAGTCATAGCTGATAATAAAAATTACCCCCTTAACCTCTGAATAAAAGTTAAGGGGAGAGAAAAATCTTAGTTTAAGCTAAGGGTTCGAGGCGCATCGCCCATGTGAATTGTGTCGACAAATCTCACGGTTTTAGATTGGCTAGAAATAATTAGAGACTCAGTTCGGGCTCCACCGCCAAAATAGCGGACGCCTTCCATTAAAGTTCCAGTTGTAATGCCACAGGCAGCAAATAATACGTCTTTGCCAGATGCTAGTTCGTTGGCGTTATAGATTTTATCTGGATCTTCAATATTCATAGATTTCAAGCGGGCAATGTTGCTTTCTCTGCTTTCGCCAATCAAGCCTGTTTGCACGATCGCTGGATCGTAAATTAATTGCCCTTGGAAATGCCCGCCCAAGCAACGCATTGCTGCTGCGGAAATTACGCCTTCGGGAGCGGCACCGATACCCATTAGTGCATGAATATTTGTACCTTGGAAAGCACAGGAAATAGCGGCAGAGACATCACCATCACTGATCAAGCGGACTCTGGCACCAGCAGCGCGGATTTCGGCAATTAAGTCTTTGTGACGAGGACGATCCATAACTACAACTACTAACTCTTCAACCGCCCGTTCCATACAATCAGACAAGATTTTAAGGTTTTCGGTTGGCGATTTACGAATATCAACATGACCAGCCGCGACTGCGGGAGCAGCCAACTTATTCATATAAAAATCAGGAGCTGCAAACAATCCACCTTTTTCCGAGATTGCCAACACTGCCATAGAACCATTTTGTCCGTAGGCTACGAGGTTTGTGCCTTCGCAGGGGTCAACGGCAATGTCAATTTCTTGAAGTTCGTCAAGGGTACAAAAATCTGCAGCATTGGGCTGAGTGCAAATTCCAACTTCTTCGCCGATATATAGCATTGGAGCATCATCGCGCTCGCCTTCACCAATCACAATCCTGCCTCGCATGTGAATTTTGTTCATGCGTTCGCGCATTGCTACTACGGCTACTTCGTCTGCAATATTTTTTTCACCTTTTC
>JBBQHY010000088.1:0-7900 GCA_038324415.1 Pseudanabaenales cyanobacterium
TCAGATCTAGAAAATGAACTTCTCGGATTAAAAGCTGAGAAAACCCGTCATGAGGGATTTATTGGCATTACAGAAAGTGAATCGCTACTATCAGAAATTCTGAATGCTTAAAATCAATCTATCTCGCCAAGCCGCCAAATAGCTCAAAAAATTACCAGATAAACAAGCTAAGCAATTAGCCACAAAGCTGACAGAGTTAATTCAAACACCCTATTCTCAAGACTCTCTCAAACTAAAAGGTTATCCTTATCACAGAGTAGATATAGGAGAATATAGAGCCGTCTACTATGTTGAATCTGAAATACTAGAAATACTGTTAATTGACAAACGGAATGATGACGAGATTTACAAAAGACTCAAGAGATTAACATGATGCGATCGCCTTCTGATTGATATTTGGATTGATATAGGAAAAGGGCGATCGCAGTTTGAATTGGCGATATGTCTTAAAGTCGCATTGTAGTAGTGATGATAGGCGATCGCTTTAACTCTGTAGTTATTTAAAAAAGGTTTCTTTGTTAACATCAATGTCTTGAAGCATTCCTAACAAAGTACCTTGTTTTATGTCTTTGCCAGAATGTATCGGAACAACAACTCTCTTTCCATCAGTATTTTTGTAAATAGCATGACTTCCCTTTTGACGGTCAAAATAAAAGCCCAATTTCTCGATAACCCGAATAAATTCCTTTGCTTTAACAATTGGGAAGTTGCTCATACTAAAACACTTAACGGTTTGACAATTAAATTTTCTTTAGGAACAGGCTGATTATCTGCTACTAAGCTCTCAATATATATCTCAATAGCTTCTGTAATATTTTCGATGGTTTCTTCAAAAGTATCTCCTTGAGAATGGCAGCCTTTGAGTCCTGGACAAAAAGCATGATAGCCACCATCTTCTTCCTTCTCTAGAAGCACAGTATAGTTATAAGCTTGCTTGTTAATATTTTTCATAGGGTTTTAGAACTTTATCGAGATATTAACTTTGAGATTTGACTTAATCCCATAATAAACGCTTTGTCTTGAGTTGGGCGATCGCGCTCTAGATCTGGTGATACTCCCTTCCCGCTCAAAGATTAGTCTGTTGGGGGTGTGGGGGCTACGCCCCCACGAAGGGGCTTTGCCCCTTAAACCCATTTAAACTGTGTGTATTTCTATGGTGGCAAGGGAGTAAGACAGCGGTCGTTGGTCGATATGCTTTGTTGATCGCATTTTAACTATGATGATAAGCGATCGCCTTCTGATTGATATTTGGCTTGATATTGAAAACGGGCGATCGCTGCTAAAATCCTATTAACTTTTAGATATTTCAAGCGAAGGAAGCTTTTGATGGTTCTTGACTGCGTAAATATTGTTCGCAATCACGGATCGGATAAATCATCTTATCCCAACGGGAATCTGGTAAAGAGAGAGGGCGGCGTTCGGTCATAATCCAAGCACTGAGGCGATCGCATTCTGCTTTTTGCAATTCAACCGAAGGCTTCAAAGCTGATTCAACCCGAATTAGTCCAAAGTATAAATCTTGATTGGTATTGTCCCTTAGTCGAATATACCAACTACAGACAGGATGCCGACCACGGGGAATAAATGCCGAACTTCTCTCGCCTTGTCGTAGATTTAGAATCACTTGTTGATCGGGAAAGGAAAAATATTGAGTATTATGACTTTTGATTAGTCCAACTGTATGGGGATGTTGAGAGGCGATTGCCGAAATTGTAATGGAACCATCCATAACTAACCAGCCTTGATTCTGTTGAGAATTAATCCATGTTTCCGCTAGTCCTGCTTCTAATCGTTCTCTACTTAAAGTAATGGCATCACGGGCATTTTGACGTTCTCGAATGATTTGCAGTCCTGATTCACTTTCTTCTACTTCGGTAGTTCCAGCATGAGGCGATTTAAGAGTGTTTTCAAGGGGTAATTTTTGCAATTGCAGCAGTTCCAATTCATCAGGATCAAACTCAGCAAAAGGAAGATAGAGAGCTTCCCGCACTTGATGTTGCCATTTAGAAAGAATAGCATCTTGTCTTTTTCTCACTACGGCGGCGGTGTAGCCATAATACACAGGAACATAGTTTTGATAATAGAGCAGATAGCTACGCTGAATTCCATCCATGAAGTGATTTAATTCATTATCAGCGACGGAGCAGACAGGAATTGGCAATGCTTCCATCTGAGTATCTATTAAGGTCGATGGCGAAAATTTTGCCTCAACATTAGCAAAACCTTGTTGTTCTTCATAGCTGGGCGATCGCATCATTTGACGATTTGCAGATATAGGAGAATTACGCAGATATTTCTGAAGGTTGGGCAGTAGGGATGAAGGCATCTAATAATTTCTAAGTGATTTTTAAGAATTTTGACTATTGACTGATATTACGCAGAACGGATATCTCCCTCACCCCCCAGCCCCCTCTCCCAGAGAGGAGAGGGGGAGAGCAAAATTCAGAAAAATTCTTGTTCCCCGCGCCCTTTGGGAGAGGGGCTAGGGGTGAGGGTCTTAAACTCTTTTCGATGTAAGGTGAGTTATTGAGGTGCAGGAGCATCATTAATCACACGGGGGATGTCTTCATTTAAGAGTACAGATAAAACATATTTAATGTCTGGCTGCTCTGGGTCTTTAATCTCGGCAGTGGTCTTTAGTTGAATTTGGTAACTACCTGTAAATTTTAATGTACCATTCCAGCTTGAAACTGCGATCGCCCCTGCATCTTCAGGTTCGCCATTGGGAGCAATAATTGTCATCGGAACTCCTGACACGCTAGTTATGAGTTTCTGTCCTTCTTTTCCGTCAAAGGGATAACTTAAAATTTGGTTCGGTTTGAGGGTGCCTTCTTTAACTGACTGCTGACCGACCTGGACATCTAATCTCCGACTAAATGCTGTTGGCGGCGTGTCTTCTGGATTGGGAGTATTTGTAGTAGTTGGTATAGTATTTGAGGGTTCGATTTTAGGGGGAGTGGTAATTACAATCGGATTTGGGGTTGGTTTATTATTCAAGCTAGTCAAGTAGAAAATGGTGGCTGTACCCAAAACAAAAATTCCACCAATTAGCAAGCCTGACATCGTTTCCGCCGATCGCCTTTGAGATTTTAGAACTTTTGCCGATGGAGTAGCGGTTCCCAATAATATCTTTTTGGTTTGAGGATCGTTACTCGCTACAAATGCTGATAATCCCTGAAGTGCTTCCTTAGCGGATTGGTACCTTTGGGCATATTGATAACGCACCATGCGTGTAAGTACCATCGCCAAACCATTGCCAATCTTAACTTCATCACAGAGAGTGCCATTGAGATTTGTCACCTTCGTGCGATCGCGCCAGATCAATTCTCCCGTCAGGGGATCTGTAGGAATATCTGTGGGTTCCAGTCCAGTTAAAGCATGAATTGCAATCATCCCCAAGCCATAGATATCACTGGTAAAGTTTGGTCTACCCATAGATTGCTCACTGGGCATATATCCAGGCGTACCAATTGTCACTGTAAATCTAGATTCGCCGTTAATTCCTTCGATCTTGGTATTTGCTTCTTCGATTGCCTTGACTGCGCCAAAATCAATTAATACCAATCTATTATCTTTTGAACGGCGGATGATGTTGTCGGGCTTCAGATCTCGGTGAATTACGCCTTCACTGTGGACAAAATCTAGAATATTTAAGACATCTCTTAGCATGGCAATTACTTCGAGTTCAGAAAGTCGTTGTTCTTTGCCGCCCCCTTTGCTCAAAATTTCATCTTGAAGCGATCGCCCTTCAATTAATTCTTGAACTAAATAAAATTGCCCTTCCTCTTCAAAATATGCCAATAGTTGGGGAATTTGATCGTGTTTACCCAGTTTTTCTAAGGTTTCAGCTTCAGTATTAAATAATCGTCTAGCCTCCCGTACAAAGTTGGGATCATCACTAGCTGGCTGAAGGTGCTTGACCACACAAGAGGGCGTACCTGGTCGCCGCATATCCCTAGCAATGTACGTTTGCCCGAATCCACCTGTCCCCAGAGCTTTAATTAACTTATAACGACCATCCAATACTTTTGCTGTCATGATAGTTGCCGTAATTCTTAGTAACAATATACAGCCAGATCTAACTAAGAAATCTAGTTTCCTACACTTTCGTAGGCAGCAACAATTTTTTGGACTAACGGATGCCGCACTACATCACTTTTACTAAAGTAAGAAAAAGCTACACCTTCGACTCCATCTAAAATATTTTTGACACTGACCAAGCCTGAGTGCTGATGGGATGGCAGATCAATTTGAGTAATATCACCCGTTACAACCATCCGTGAGTTAAATCCAAGGCGAGTCAATACCATTTTCATTTGGGAGGGAGTAGTATTTTGTGCCTCATCCACAATGATAAAGGCATTATTCAAAGTCCTTCCCCGCATATAGGCTAGGGGTGCCAATTCGATTATGCCCCGCTCCATCATCGCAGGAATTTTATCGGGATCGATGAGTTCATGCAAGGCATCATAGAGGGGACGCAGGTAAGGGCTGATTTTTTGTTGCAAATCTCCAGGGAGAAATCCGAGCTTTTCCCCTGCTTCCACGGCAGGACGGGTGAGGATTAATCGCTCAAATTGATTGCTCTGGAGGGCTTTGACGGCTGTAACTGCGGCCAGGTAAGTTTTCCCCGTCCCTGCGGGACCAATGCCAAATGTGAGGTCGTAGGTTTCCATAAATTGGACGTACTGCTTCTGTTTCTGGGTGCGAGGCTGGATCATGTCTCCACGGCGATTACGCATCATGGCGGGGCGATCGCTCCACTCGTCACTGAGATTTTCTTCGATTGCTTGCTTCACGGTCAAAATATCTACAGAGGCGATCGCTCGATCCTGCGACCACAGAGGCTTTAAGCCATAGATGATTTCATGACAGAGCTTAACTGCATCCTCGCTCCCACTGATCAGCAGATCTTGCCCTCGAAGTACCAGTTTTGTCGCTGTGAGGTTGGATATTAATTTAAGATTCTCTTCTTTGGAACCCGCTAAACGCATGGCACTGCTGGGGGTAGGAAGGTTAATGATTTTGGAGTCCTCCATTTTTTCTAAACATTTTATAAACAAGTATTGAACAATTAAATTCTGTACTCCCAATCTTAGCAAAAGTGCTAATTCCCAAATCTGGAATACTCTCTTTTACTATCTTTGCAGTTTAACCAAAGCAAAGCTATGATAAAGGCTATTTGATTTCCTGATCTGGTTATGCCTTCTAAAGCTTTTACGCGTTTCTTATCTCTAGGTTTAAATCTAGGCTTGATAGGTATAAGTTTGACCGCCAGTTATGAAGCTAGGGCTGAAACTACATCTCAAGCTAAAGACTTAAAGTTAAATCAAGAGATTATTAATAACAGTCCTGTGTTGCAACGGTGGCTAGTGGAACCGCCAGATATTTTATTTGATATTTACAATACCCCTAGCTTTAGGAGCAAAATTCGCTTGGGCATTACTTCCCGCGATCAGTCCCTAGGCTATGATGTGGGCGTAGCAGATATATTTTTAGGTCAAAGCCCTGTCACATTCAGCGCTGGTTATCAACATGAATTTAGTGGACGCGAAACCGATATTAATGCCGATTTGAAATATTATTTACTGCCCTTGGGTGGATATTTTTATATTGCACCGCAGATTGGCTATCGCTACATTGATTTCTTTGGAGAAAATGTGTCGGGTGTTGACTTAGGCTGGCAGGGGATTTTAGTATTATCCCCCCGCAGTGCCGATTTGCGGTTATCCCAAACTTTTACTGCTCCCAGAAGCGATCGCGAAACTAGCATAACAACTTTATCTACCAGTTTTGCCCTGAATAACCGCTTAAATATTGGCAGTAGTATTCAATGGCGGCGATCGCCTTTACGTTCCGATAGTCGAGTTGGCTTTTATTTAGAGTGGAGATTATGACCACCGTAGCGATCGATTTTGGTACCAGCAATACGGTTGTCTGTATCCAAGACGAGGTTACAAATTCTCCAAAAACCTTAAAATTTCCCAGTATCTCTAGGGCAATTTCAGATAGTTTTGTGATTCCCAGTTTGGTATTTGTATCTAATCCTGAAGAATTTATGATTGGTGAGCAGGTGCGATCTCAAAGGCTAGGATTTATCCAACCCCAGAGATTATTTCAAGGCTTCAAGCGAGAATTAGTTGCAGAATTTCGCTCTCCTCCTGTCCAGATTGATGAAACTATTTACACCGCCGAAGCGATCTCCCAGATTTTTTTAAAGGCAGTTTGGCAGCAGGTTTTAAGCCAGTGTCAACCCACTCAGGTCATTTTTACGGCTCCTGTGGGGGCATTTGATTCCTATATAGCATAGTTTAGGCAATTGGCAACTAGCTTAGAATTACCTACTGTACAAATTGTGGACGAATCTACGGCAGCAGCTTTGGGCTACATGGTGACTGGATCGGGATCGTTAGTCTTGGTCATTGATTTTGGAGGTGGTACCTTGGATTTGAGCTTGGTGCGAACCGCTATAACCGAAGGGCTACAAAATATTCTTAAAGCTGAAGTGATTGCCAAGTCTGATGATTATATTGGCGGCATTGATATTGATATTTGGATTGTTGAGTATTTTTTAACGGAATTAGGCATAAATAAATCAGTGATCGCTCCAATCGGTTGGCAAAATTTAATGGAGATTGCCGAGCGCATGAAAATTCAAGTTTCAACTTTGACCGAAGTCAAAGAAAGCTGGTTTGACGATGAAAGTCTTATCGCTCATACTCTCAAGCTATCTCAAGCAGATTTGGGTAATATTTTGGAATCTCGGCAATTGATTGAACAGGTAAGGCAGTGCTTGGATGAAATCTTGACGATCGCCTATTGTAAAGGAGTTGGCAAACTTGAAATTCAAAATGTTTTAATGGTGGGGGATAGTTCGCAAATTAAGGCAGTACAGGAATTAATTATTTCTTATTTTGGCAAGTCACGGATAAAACTGGATCAACCCTTTGTGGCGATTGCTCACGGGGCATTGGCTGTGGGAAAATTTGAAGCGATCGAGGATTATTTGCGTCATGGCTATGGGATTCGGCTCTGGGATCATTTTACGAAGTCCCACTATTACTTCACTTTATTTAAAAAAGGTACTAAATATCCTTGCCAGCGATCGCAACCTCTAATTTTACAGGTAGCAAATAGCACTCAAACCGAAATTCGTTTAGATATTGGCAAACTTGCAGATACGGCTGAACTAGAAGTAACCTACGATGACCAAGGGAGGATGACAAGCAGCAGAATCCAAAAGCGTGGTGATTTTCGCACACTTACAGATATTCAACATACTCGCAGTTCATTTCGCTTTAAGCTAAATCCATCTGCGGAAATGGGCATAGATCGGCTTGAGGTTAAACTTGCAGTGAATGCCAAAAGAGAACTAATTGCCACGGTTACAGATTTACTTACTCAAAAGCTATTGATTAAAGATAGTGTGATCGCCCTTTTAGTTTAGTAAGCTGTTGACCTATAGATATATTTGTCATTAAATATCGCTTTAAGAAGAACCAGTATGGCGCTCTAAGCTAGAAAAAAGGATTTTTACTAATGTATTTCCCTTGTTTGACATGAAGTTGACTAACCTGAATTATTCACAAGAGGGATAAAACAGGTAAGAATAAAAGCCTAAAACCAAGTAGGATTAAGCTCTTCAGAACAATAAAGTATATATTATTCATAACACCAATTTTTTCAATATTTCAACTAGCGATTAGGTAATTGTAAATCCGCCCTTCATTCCTGCGATCAATGATGATATTTATCTACCAGCTTTATAGAACCCATTTGATATCTTATAATATAACAAAAAGAGGTAAAAAAAGTTGTCAAAGATAGAATATACAAGCAGTTTGACCGATAATGAATGGTTGATTATTGAACCGTTGTTGCCGCAGAAAAAGAAGACACG
>JBBQHY010000089.1:0-7843 GCA_038324415.1 Pseudanabaenales cyanobacterium
AGTGAGCAATCCATCCAGTCGCAGTTCTGTCTCTTTGATCACAGGTGCAATATACTCAAACTCACAATTTGCAGGTATATCGGGTAGTAGCTCTGAAATCAGTGCAGATTGAGATAAAAAGATTTGATAAAAAAGTTTGTCTGTTTTCATTATTCAGGATAGTCAGCTTTTATCTGAAGGTGTTCAAGGATAGCGATCGCAATTAACCTCAAGATACTAAATTTGATCGGGATTGAGGATTTCTGATCGCAAATATACTCCCTTCCCACCATAGAAATATACACAGTTTAAATGGGGTTAAGGGGCAAAGCCCCCACACCCCCAAAAGACTAATCTTTGACTGGGAAGGGAGTAATTCCAGCTTTTCTCAGCAATTCTAATTATGTTGCGCCAACTTGAATATTAATCCCTAGCTGCGTAAGGTCACTCTAAATTTCTCTTCCAATACATCTCGAATTTTTTGGTGAACGGGATTAATGTCCGCATCGGTGAGGGTGCGATCGCTTGCTCGGTATATTAAACGAAAAGCGAGACTTCTTAAACCCTCTGGAACGCCTTCCCCTAGGTACTGATCGAATAGGCTCACTGATTCTAGTAAACTGCCGCCACTGAAGGTAATAGCCCGTTTAATCTCCGCCACAGATACTTTTAGGGGGACAAAAAAGGCAATGTCGCGATCGCTTGGAGGGAAAGTAGAAAAGGCTTGAAAAATAGTAATAGATTTGCGATCAACTGCCTCTAAAAGCGTATCCAAATCCAACTCAAAGCCATAGATTTCTGTAAGTAAGTCATTGGCTTGGCAAACTTGAGGATGCAGTTGACCGAATGTTCCTAGCCGTTCACCTGAAATCCACAGTGAAGCGGTTCTGCCAGGATGTAAGCGCAGATTTTGTTGATCGGGTTGATATTCCACATTTATACCCAAACGCTGAAATACAGTTTCTAAGACTCCTTTTGCGGCATACCATTCTAAGGGTTGAGTGTTGTGTTGCCAAGTTCCCACGGTCGGATCGCCACCAAAAATGCCGCCCACGTGATCGGCTTCTGTACTTCCTTCTTCATCTTGCCAAAACACTCTACCAATCTCAAATCCCCACAGGCAGCCATTCCCTTGATTCAAATTATAGGCAACCGCCTCGATTAATCCCGATAGCAAATCTAGGCGTAAAGCGCTATATTCAAGGGCTACAGGATTGGTAATTTTAACTTGATTGGATTGCGTGGGACTGCACAAAGAGCTATGGGTAACTTCGGATAAGCCCACACCCCTAAAACATTCTCTAATTTGACGTTTGAGTAATTCATCAGTGCCTAAATATCCCAGTTCCGTGCGCGGCGGCAGGGTTTCTTGAAATTTATCATAGCCATAGATACGAGCAACCTCTTCAATCAGATCGATCTCCCGTTCGATGTCGGCATAGCGATAGGTTGGCACTGTCACTTCCCAAGTATCGGTTTCCGTTGGACTTAACTCAAAGGATAAAGCGCTCAGTACAGAGATCACAATTTCCGCTGAAAGATCTAGGCTATCGCCATTTTCTGCCTCAATCGAACCTAAAATTTCCTGCACCCGATCTAATCTTAGGGTAATTTTTCTGATGTCAGTGGTGCGGCGATCGCTCTGACTTTGATTAATAATTTCTCCACCCGCTAGTTCCAGAATCAACTCCAATGCCTTTGCTGTTGCAGTTTCCAGTGCCGCATGATTAACTCCTCGTTCGTAGCGAGCCGAAGCCTCAGTGCGTAAACCCTGCGCCCTTGCAGATTTTCGGACTACGGCTTGATCAAATAATGCCGCTTCTAACACTAAATTTACTGTGCGATCGCTTACTTCCGTTTCCTTGCCACCCATCACGCCTGCGATCGCCACAGGTTTATCCCCAGAGGTAATTAGCAAATTTTGGGTACTTAAATTACGAGTCTGTCCATCAAGGGTGATTAGGGTTTCTTGCTCTCGGGCGAATCTGACATCTATTGCCAAATTATCGCCTAAATATTTACCCAATGTATCTGCATCAAAGCCATGCAAGGGTTGTCCCCATTCCAGCAGAATATAGTTAGTAACATCGACAATATTATTAATTGGACGCATTCCCGCAGCTTGGAGACGACGTTGTAACCATTCGGGGGAAGCGGCAACCTTAACGCCATGAATTAAAGTGCCAATATAGGCGGTGCAAGCTTTAGCCTCACTTACAGATACCCAACTTGCTAATTTAACTTCTTGTTCAGATTTGGCGATCGGGAGATTAACCTTCTGCCCAATTAATGCTCCCAACTCCCGTGCCATACCGACCATACTAAGGGCATCAGCTCGATTTGCCGTAGAACTCACATCTAAAATTACATCATCCAAGCCCAACAGAGGTCGAACATCGGCACCGATAACTACTCCTTCAGCAAATTCATGAATGCCGCTTGATTCCTTTGCCAATCCCAATTCTGCTAAAGAGCAAATCATGCCCTCAGATCGCACGCCCCGCAAATTAGTCGGACGTAACTTTAGATCGACTTTTGGCAAATAAGTGCCAATAGTGGCTACAGGGACATACAAACCTGCTCGAGCATTTGCCGCCCCACAGACAATATTTAAAGTTTCAGATGCGCCAATATCTACAGTACAAACCTGAAGGCGATCGGCTTGGGGATGGCGATCGGCATTCAAAATTTTGCCCACTATCACACCATCTGCCCATGTGCGGCGATCTTCAATGCCTTCTACCTCAAACCCCGCCATGGTCAAAGCATCTGCAACTGCTTGGGGAGATAGGGAAAAGCTTACTAATTCTTGCAGCCAGTTTAGAGAAATATGCATTGAATCAAGGTTAGGTATGGGGTATGTTTCCAATTTATCATGTTTAAGGATTGCCCAAAACCGCTAATAGCTATTAACCTAATTAGGGAATGGCAAGCTAAGTCAGTACTTCCACTTCAATAAACTGAAACCTTAATTAGTGGATTTATTATGTCCTCAATAAAATCGGCACTTGAACAGGCGATTGCAAAAGTTAAGAAATTGACAAGCGATCAAGATGAAAATGTCAAACAATTGTGAGACAGATTTAGAGGATAATAATCACTAATTTATTGCGTTCTCCATTTTTTAGATCATTTTTACTTGAAAAGATTTCTATTATGCGTAAAGTATTTGCTGGGATTTTATTCTCACTTGGATTTATCTTTTTAGCGGTAACGATATCTGTCGTATTTACCAAAAATCCTACTAAAGATGATAAGAGTGCGGCATTGGGTGGAGTAATTATTGGAGTACCTGCAACTGCGGCAGGGGCGTGGATTGTGTGGGGAATGCGAAAAAATACTAAAGATGAAGAAAGCGATCGCCTAGAAGAAATGGAAAGAACTTTTTTAGAACTGCTTGATGCTAATAATGGTAGAATTACTTCGCTTAGATTTGCGATCGCCTCCAATTTATCACTAGAAGAGTCAAAACATTATTTAGATAAAAAAGCAGCAATGTTAAATGCTACGTTTGAAGTTACAGAAGAAGGTGGTGTTAACTATTGCTTTCACTTAGATTAGAATCTCAAAAAAGAACTACCTAATCACTTCGTAAAGCCGTAATTGGATCGAGACTAGCGGCACTGCGGGCGGGAATTACTCCAGCTAGTAAACCGACAACTATGGATAGACCAAAACCTGCTGCAATCGCCCAGATAGAGACCACAAAGGGAAAAGCGAAAATATTAGCAGCTCCGTAGGCTAATAAGATTCCCATCACCACGCCAATACAACCGCCAATAGTGGAAACTACGACAGCTTCGGTTAAAAACTGGCTTAAAATTGCGCCTTTAGTTGCTCCTATAGCTTTACGCACCCCAATTTCTCTAGTTCTTTCTACGACCGAAACCAACATAATATTAGCGATACCAATTCCGCCTACGACTAAAGATATTCCTGCGATCGCTCCCACCATTATCGTAAACAATCCCACAATACTGTTTGAAGCGGCGATCGTATCCACTTGATTAATCATGCGAAAGTCATCAAAACTTGGTTCAGAAATATTATGGCGTAGGCGCAATAGATTGGAAACCTGAAACTGTGCTGCTTCCAACTCTACTGTATCGGTGGCACTTACCCAAAAACCACTAATAGAAACCCCTGAAATCGCATTATTTCCCACAACTTGCGAAGACATATTTGTTAAAGGAATATACACGCGATCGTCTTGATCGATAGTTCCTACTGCTCCCTTGGGTTCCATCACTCCCAATACTCGGTAGAGCCGATTTTGAATACGAATGCTCTGACCTAAAGGACTTGAACCATCAGGAAATAAATCATTCCGCACCTTTGACCCCAGAACTACCACAGGTTTAGCGGCATCCATATCCGCTTGGTCAAAAAAAACTCCTTCTTTTGGATAAATATTCTTCACGTCGTTGTAGTAAATATCCGTACCAATCAGGCTAGAAGAGATATTTTGGTCATTATTTACCATTTGGATATTGCCCCGTTGCAGAAATGGGGTTACGCCTTGGGCTGATGGCACCTGCGATCGCACTGCTTTAGCGTCTTCCCAAGTTAAAGTTGACGCCGAACCCGAACCCTGACTGACTCCGCCTGTCCTAGATGCGCCTGATAGTACCAATAAAACATTGGAACCCAGAGCTTGAATTTGACGTTCTGTTGCTAATTGTACTCCTTGCCCTACAGAGGTTATGGCAATTACAGCCGCAATCCCAATCACCATTCCCAACATGGTTAAACCTGTCCGTAAGCGATTACTCCATAGGGACTCTAGGGACATAATCAAAACTTCAATTAAAGATATAGAAGTAGTTTTAGGCATTACCAAACTTCCGTTAAATCGAGGGTAAACCCGTTCAGTTCAACTTCACCGTTAATTGCTGTTGGATGTTCTAATATTTCTACTTCTCGTTCTTGCCTATAGATTTCAACTTTGCGATTAATTCGATCAATTAACCATCCTAAACTGGCACCATTGGCAATGTATTCCTGCATCTTCTCTCGTAAATGTTCCAATCTGTCTGACTTAGAACGTAATTCCACCATAAAGTCGGGACAGATCGGAGCAAAACCTGCTCGTTCATTTGGGGCAAGGGCTTCCCATTTTTCCAGCTTAATCCAAGAGGCATCGGGCGATCTCTCGGCACCATTAGGCAATCGAAAACCACTAGAAGAGTCAAACACTACCCCTAGCTTAGTTTTGCGGTTCCATAGCCACAGTTGTCCCGAAATATCTTGGTTGCATTTACCTGTATCGCTACCTGTTGGGGGCATAATTATTAATTCTCCTGTGGCAGTGCGTTCTAGTCTGAGGTCACGGTTAGCGATCGCAATTTCTTGGAACTGCTCGTGAGTTAGCTTGAAAGTAGGAGGGATAGTAATTGTGGACATAGGATTATAATTTCTTGATTGTGAAAAATTAAGAATTAGAAACAGTATAAATTTATTTAAGATCTTCGTCTGCCACCACTAGGATCGTTAGGTGCCGAGGGCAGTCCACCAGGGATATTTCTTCCTGGGCTATTGGGGCGCATACCTTCAGGGAAAGTAATCAGAACTTTATCGCCTTCTTTTAACCCAGATTTTATTTCAGTGCGATCGCCTACACTAGCCCCAATTTCAATGTTGACAAATTCCGCAGGAGTTCCTTTCTCTTTTCGCATGAATACGCCTGTACCATTTCCTTGACGTGCGATCGCCACTGTAGGCACAGTCAAAACATTTTTAAGTTCTCCCGCTTGAAACTCCACATTTACATTCATTCCCGATCGCAGTAACTGTTTAGGATCGTCGGTAATTGCCACTTTGACCTCAAAACTAGTAACATTCTGAGTAACTGTAGTCTGGGGTGCGATCGCTTTGACTACGCCTAAAAACTTTTGATTGACGTAGGCATCGGCTTGAATCGTTACCTTCCGCCCTAGGGCAATTTGTCCAATATTTCTTTCTGCTACATTTGCCACGACTTGATTATTTGCTGCCAAGGATAAAATTGAAGAAGCCGTAGCTGAGGACACGGCACTGCCAGAGGTAGTTGGCGTCACAAAAGCACCAGGATCGGCATATTTTTTAATCACAGTGCCATTAAACGCTGCTCGAATAATCGTATCTTCCTGCTGAGCTTGAATAACTTGTAATGCTCCTTGGGCAGACGTCACCTGCGATCGCGCCTGTTCAATATCTTCAGGGCGAGAACCAATTTTTTGAAGGGCTAAAATTTGCTCTTGCACATTCACCTGTGCTAAGGCATTATCCCGTGCCGTGCGGGAAGTTTCAAAATCTCGAAAGGAAATAGCACCGCTATTGTATAAACCTTGATTTTGCTTAAAGTTTGACTTAGCTTGGCGGAGGCTGGCTTGGCTATTATTCAGAGCTGCCTGTGCTTGAATGATATCTTGGGGACGATTACCAGTGAGGATTTTACTCAAATTTGCCTCTGCCGATTCTAATTGTCCCTGCGCCTGTTTTAACTGCCCTTGCAAATTGGAATTATCCATGTAGGCGAGAATTTGCCCTTCTTGGACGCGATCGCCTTCTTTAACAATCAAGTCCTTGAGTCTGCCTGAAGTTTTGGGACTGGCATTAATTAATTTTTCAGGCTGCACCGTACCATTAGCGGTAACTATAAGAGTTAAGTTAGTCCTTTCTACCACAACTGATTTACTCTTACGGCGACTTTCTTGTTTTGTGCCTGTACCCACCCAATAATAAATTCCACCTCCCAACAAGCCTATAACTAGTAAACCCATTAAAACTTTGAGGATTAGACCTTGGCGTTTAGGAGTTTTATCTGACTGGTCATTTCGATCTAATGTATTTTGATCTAATGTATTTTGATCTAATAATTGATCGGTATTTTCAAATTCCTTATCTTGAAGGTTATCCTTTACGATCAAGTCATTTTTTAAGTGAGTTAAGTGATTTGATTCCGCCATAATATTTAACTGAATTTGTAACTTAATCTTTACACGGACTTGATAATGATTTTAGACTGCAATGCTAATTAAAGGGTTTTGAATTTTGAGATTCAGGCTTAAATTGTAAGTAAGTTTAGACAAAAATTAATGTGGGATTTATGGTTCTCGAACAAACTTGTGGCAATATTGAAGGCATTAGAGCAGAAATTGTAAGGCGATGGCGGGAATTAAAAAAAATCCTCCATTCTGCCAGCTACGCCTATTATATTTTGGATGCCCCCACCTTAGAAGATGCTGTTTACGATCGCCTATACCGAGAATTACAGGATCTAGAGGAACAATATCCTCAACTAATTAGCACTGATAGCCCCACCCAACGTGTCGGCGAACGTCCCGCGACCCAATTCACGTCAATTCAGCACAATATTCCCCTTTATAGCCTCGAAAATGCCTTTACCGAAGCAGACTTGCAAGCATGGGCGGAACGTTCTCAAAAAATATTAGAACACAGCAACTTTGATTATGTTTGTGAATTAAAAATTGATGGTTCAGCCTTGGCACTAACCTACGAGCAGGGAATTTTAACCAGAGGCGTAACCAGAGGAGATGGTACTAGCGGCGAAGATATTACCCCCAATGTGCGAACTATTCGCTCGATTCCTTTGCGCTTAAATTTGGATAATCCACCTGCTCTAATTGAAGTCCGCGGCGAAGCATTTTTAGGCTTACAAAGTTTTAACCAAATTAATGAAATGCGATCGCTTGCGGGAGAAGCCCTATTTGCCAATCCCCGTAATGCTGCTGCTGGAACTCTCAGACAACTTGATGCCCGTAAAGTGAGCGATCGCAACCTAGATTTTTTTGCCTATACTCTTAGTACTCCAGAATCAGCAGAGATTAAATCCCATTGGGTTTCCTTTGAGTTCTTACTAAAA
>JBBQHY010000090.1:0-7808 GCA_038324415.1 Pseudanabaenales cyanobacterium
TGGAGAACCATCAGCCATAATTGACCGTACACCTGCATCTAAAGCCATTTGAATATCACTAGCAGAGGTACTATGATCAAGGTGAATGGAAATTGGTACTTTTGCAGATTTAGCAGCTTCAAGGCACATTTTGACCAGTGGAAGTTTGCCATATTTAAGAGCGCTAGGATGTAATTGCAGCATCGCAGGACTATGACTTACTTCGGCAGCATTCACCACTGCTTTTACTCCTTCTAAGTTATAGATATTAAATGCTCCGATCGCATAGGCATTAAGTCGAGCAGTTTCCAAAAGCTCCCTAGTCTAACTTAACATGATTGGTTTTGGTTAAAAATATGATTAAAAATGAATTCACACCAGAGCATCATAAACTTTTAAGTGCAGTTCTAGACTAGAGGATTAACCTTACCATAGACATTTTTTGTGAGATTGAGCAAAGCAAATTTTGATTAAGTTTAAGTGTTTAATTAGAACAACATAAAGTAACCCGATGGAGTCTAGCGAGATGATTAGTCCCGATCGCCAAAAAGAATTAAAGCAACTACTTAATCGCATTCAGATCCCCGATCAGACTATAAACTGGGACTTATTGGATCAGGCTTTAATTCATCCCTCTTTTTCCACAAGCTATAACAATGACTATTTAGAGTTTTTTGGCGATAGTGTCTTACGCATGGTGGTAGTGACTTTTTTGCGAAATACCTATAGCGATCGCCCTGTTGGAGATTTAGCCGCCTTAAGATCCCATTTAGTTAGTGATAAGGTTTTAGCAGCGATCGCTGATGGCTATGGATTTGATCGATTTTTAGTAATGGGCGAATCAGCACGGCGAGATCCGAAGACATCTCTATCCCGTTTGGCAAATAGTTTTGAGGCATTCCTGGGCGCGCTTTATCTTAGTACTAAAAATTTTAGTTTAATCGACCACTGGCTCCAGCCCCATTTAGAGAGAATTTCCGCAACGATCTTGGCACAGCCTGCCTTTGGTAATTCTAAAGCAGGTTTACAGGAACTAACCCAAGCAAATTGGCATATCTTGCCTGAATATAAAGCGATCGCCTGTGATCAGCCTGAAATGTTTATGGTAGAAGTCTGGATCAATAGTAAATGTTGGGGTACAGGTAAAGGTAGTAGTATTAAATCTGCTCAACAGGCAGCAGCAGCGATCGCCTTACCCACCTTGAGTCAAAGCTTGAATCAAAATTTGCAAATCTTAAAAAAATCATAGAATCTTATTTAGGACTTCCCACGGGTTCTTTGCGTATACAGAAATATAGAGCTACTCCCTTCCCAGTCAAAGATTAGTCTTTTGGGGTGTGGGGGCTGCGCCCCCACGAAGGGGCTTTGCCCCTTAACCCTATTTAAACTGTGTATATTTATATGGTGGGAAGGGAGTATCACCTGCTTTATCCAGAGCTTTAAGAGCAATCAGGTAATTCACTAGATCAGAAACGTACTCATATTTCTAATGTAGCGATACAATAGCCTTCGAGTTATTTTTATAGCTACTCTCTTTTCAGTCAAAGATTACTCTGATTAGGAGGTGTGTGGGCTGCGCTCCCATGAACCCCATTTCAATTAGTTATATTCTTATAGTAGGAAGAGAGTATTTAACTAGCGATCGGTGTTTTAAGTGGTAAGGAGTCTAAGATTATTCTGATACTGATTGCAATATTGTCATCTCTGAACGGCATGGCAGCTACCCTGTTGCTCACCTATGGGATCAATGCGGGTTGGTTGGCATTGGTACATAAAAAACCCGTTCTTAACAAAAATGTCTGTCTAAAATCGGTTACAGAATCTGGTTTACCCACTGCAACGATTCAACTCCCTATATTTAATGAACGGTACGTGGCACAGAGGTTAGTGGAGGCAATTTGTCAGCTAAACTATCCCCGCGATCGCCTTTATATTCAAGTTCTAGATGACTCCACTGATGATACCCAAGAAATTTTACAGGCATCGGTTTATAAGCAGCAGCAACAGGGGGTGTGGATTGATTACATTCATCGTAGCGATCGGACTGGATTCAAAGCTGGAGCCTTGCAAGCTGCTATGCCCAAGGTGCAGGGAGATTACATTGCCATTTTTGACGCCGACTTTATACCTGCTCCAGAATGGCTAAAACAAACGATCGCCCACTACTTGCAACCAGGAAGCGATCGGACGGCGGTAGTTCAGACCCGATGGGGGCATATAAATCCTAGCTACTCACTGCTTACGAACTTACAGGCAGTGGCATTAGATGGGCATTTTGTGATCGATCAACAATCCCGTTGGCGTAACGACTATTTCTTAAATTTCAATGGCACCGCAGGCATTTGGCATAAGCAAGCCATTTTGGATAGTGGGGGTTGGAAAGCCGATACTCTAGCTGAAGATATGGATTTAAGCTATCGAGCGCAGCTTTTAGGCTGGAAGGTTATTTATGATAATGACATTGTGGCTTGTGCTGAACTGCCCGTAACCATGATGGCATATAAGCTCCAACAATTTCGTTGGGCAAAGGGTGGTATTCAATGCGCCAAGAAACTATTAAGTAAGATTTGGCAAAGTAAATATAGTTTAGGCGTGAAGTGGCAAGCTACTTTACATTTGACGGGGTATGGTGCCCATCCTTTTATGCTGATGAGCGTACTGTTCTCAATTCCATTGATGATGATGTCACCTTTGCATACGGAAAATATTCAAGCATTCAAGAATATCTCCATTAATTTATGGCAAGTATGTGTAATTATCGCCACTTTTATTGCTCCATGTATTTACCTAACTGCCCAAAAGTATCTATACCCAAAGAAGTGGAAAGATAGAATAGTCACCGTTTTCATGTTATTGCTGCTGTTTGGAGGGATGTCATTTAGTAACTCCAAGGCAGTATGGGCGGGGATGTTTAATAAAGGGGCTAATTTTCGGCGCACTCCCAAATTTAATATTCAAGCTGGGGGCGATCGCTGGGCAAGTAAAGATTACAGACTACCTTTTGATCTAGGGGCAATCCTAGAATTAGGTCTATCTGCCTATAGTTGTATCGCTATTTATATTGCCGCCAGTATTGGTTGGTACAGTATGATGCCATTTTTAACTATCTATGCCTTGGGCTATAGCTATGTGGGTGGATTAACTCTTTGGCAATATTACCAACAAGTCAAGCCCATGAAAGCCACCAAGGTATTTACTTCTGTGTCTTGACCTCCCCACTATTCACTACTAAAGATAAGGTATTAGCGGCTCATTTGCAGTCTTGGCAGAATTTTGGCAAAGGGTTCGGCTAAATTAGCATAGTCCTTTGATACACGCTGTTGGATTTGCATGAGTCGATCAACTTCGACGATCATCTCGGTTGGGTATTTTTCGAGAAACTCAATTACGGAAATTTTATTATCATCGGCAACGGCACCAATAATGGCGGATTTAATTGCTTCCACTGACCCTGATTCGCCTCCAGGCGATCGCACAGCTTTACCCAAGTCCAGCAATAGGAGATCAATTAGGTAGGAATTTAAAAACTTATCAACCAAGACAACATTAATATCAAATCGTTTTAGATCAATGCTCATGCCCAGATAACCACGCACCACGTTGACATCAACACCCGCAGTTCCCAGCAGTCCTCGCAAGGTATCTGATTGTTCGCCCGTATTTACAAGTTTCCTTAAATCAGCGACAGCAACCGATCTTTCAGCACCAGAAACTCGAAATGATATTTGTTCTGCAGCTTTGGCACTGGGGATCAAGGCAAAAAATCCACCGACGCAAAGGGAGCAAATAATGCCAGAGAGGGAAATTTTAGAGGATAGCGATCGCATTTTTAATTAATTATTAAGAATTTGTGAAGTTAAGTAGACGAAGGTTAATAGAATTTAGTTACCAAATTCATCTGCCCGATGGTCCAGGAAGTCTAATTCCCTCAGTGGCAGCACGATAGACTTCAACGCTAGAGGAAAAATCAATGGGTAGAACAGCTACAACATTTTCGTCAGGGCGAGGAATAATTACCCATCCCTCCAAGACTGCGCCTGATGTAACCTCTACGGCTGCCAATCCAGATTCTATAGATGTTTTAACTTCAGATACATCGCCACGAACTATTACACAAAATCTGGCACTACCACACCTGAGATAGCCAACTAATGTCACTCTTCCTGCTTTGACCATAGCATCAGCAGCGGCTAAAACTCCTGGAAAGCCTCTGGTTTCTATTACCCCTACTGCTTGTTGTGGTGACATATGATATCGATCTCCTAATTTGAATTTGAATTTGAATTTAATTTAAACGTAAACGTAAACGAAGGTTAAGCTATTGATTGCTAAATGCTGATTTCCCAAGTCACTGAAACTGAGATGAAACTGCAGTGAAGTCAATGGGTAAAACTGTAACAACATTATCGGCGGGATTTGGCACAATATAATGAGCAAAGACCTTGCCGTTAAATACGTTTTTTTCTACTGCTTCTAAACCTGCTTCTACGGCGGCTCTGACCTCGGCGATCGTGCCTCGAATTGTGACTGTAAACTGTCCATTTTCCGAAGGCTCGTAGCTAACTAGGGTAACTTTGCCACTTTTGACCATAGCATCTGCTGCTGCCAATATCCCTGGAAATCCTATTGTTTCAATTACTCCTACTGCTAATGCCACGAAAAGTCTCCACGGTTATTAAGTTTAAATCTACTAATGGATCTACTAAGTCAGCTTTTCAATTTTAACTGCCAATCGTAACTTTCTATCTTAGCCTGCCAATTTTAACGTTCAAGCCTAATGTCCATAATTCAAGTTTTGCCAATCGAAGTCGTAAATTTGATTGCCGCAGGGGAAGTAATTGATTCGTTAGGGGCAGTAATCAGGGAGTTAGTGGAAAATGCAATCGATGCCCAATCGACCAGAATTCACATTGCCGTTTGGACAGAAAGCTTAAGTATTCAAGTTAGTGATAACGGGCAGGGCATGAATTTAGGGGATTTGGAACAGGCAGCTACACCCCATACCACCAGTAAAATTCATACTAAATCTGATTTACGCCAAATTCAAAGTCTGGGTTTTAGAGGTGAAGCTTTACACAGCTTGGCACAACTATCGGATTTGCAGATTTGTAGTCGAGTTTCCGAACTAGATGCAGGTTGGCAATTACATTACGATCGCCTAGGCTATCCCCAAAATTCTCCTAAAAATATTGCGATCGCGCGTGGCACCATTGTTACTGCCCGTCATATTTTTAATAACCATCCTGCCCGTTTACAAGGCTTACCCAGTATTTCGCAACAACTACGCAAAATTCAATTATTAGTTTCTGAAATAGCGATCGCCCATCCCCAGATCACTTGGCAAACAAACCTAGATCAAAAAAGCTGGTTTACAATTTGGGCAGGAGAGAAGGCTGGAGATATTCTGGTGCAGGTGGTTAAGTCTATCCGTAATTCGGATTTAGTCCATAGGATTGAAGGCACAACAACCATAACCATGGGACTTCCAGATCGCATTTCCCGTCATCGTCCTGATTGGGTACGGGTGGCAATTAATGGCAGATTTATTCAAATTCCCGAACTAGAGCAAACTATTCTGTCTGAATTTAGCCGCACCTTACCTCGTCACCGCTTTCCCGTAGGGATTATCCATCTCAAAGTCGATCCGAGGGAAATTGACTGGAATCGTAACCCTGCAAAAAATCAAGTCTATTTACATCACCTCAAGGCTTGGCAAGAGCGAATTGGCAATTTAATTACAAAGCTTCTCAAAACCCCCGAGCCGCATATATCTGTGGCAGTAACTCAACTTTTACGCACGGCGGAAACCAATAGTATCTATAAAGCTAATACTCCCAAACTTAAAGTCTTAGCACAGGTGCATAATACCTATATTTTGGCGGAGCGGGAAAGTGGACTTTGCTTAATTGAACAACACGTTGCCCATGAACGGGTGCTATTTGAGAATTTAGAAAATCAGTGGGAAATTACCGCCCTTGAGTCGCCAATAATTATCAAAAATCTCTCGGATCTTGCTGTGGAGAGGTTAAGAGTTATAGGTATAGAAATAGAAGAATTTGGAGTAGATCTGTGGGCAGTTCGATCGCTTCCCAAGATATTAATTGAGTCTTTTCAGGAGTTAAGTAGTAATGCAGGCGATCGGCAGGAAATCTTAATCGAATTAGGAATGCAAGTCGATCTATCCCAAGCAAAAGCAACTGCCGCCTGTCGGAGTGCGATCCGTAATGGCACCAGTTTAGATTTGGTAACGATGCAAGACCTTGTGAATAAGTGGGAGCAAACCCGCAATCCCCACACTTGCCCCCACGGTCGCCCTATTTGTCTATCCCTAGAATCTACCGATCTGGCACGATTCTTTCGCCGAAATTGGCTTGTGGGTAATTAGGAGATTTCCTTTAAAGAATCTACCCAGCCCCAATTTTGGGGGTCTGAAAATCAAAGTCCCCAGAATTGGGGATTTAGGGGCTTCGGAATGGGTAATTTTTTTGCCAGAAACCGCCTTAATTATTCTTCAGCAGGTTTGGCAATATCTCCCACCTTGAACCCTGTACCACTCAGAACCTTACCAACCGCAGACGTGCCATCTACTTCGGTTAATTGAACCCGCCCAATTCGAGATGATTGTTTTCTCAGGACTTTACCCGTAGCAGGGTCTTTAATCTCTTTTGTTACGCGTTCAATAAATAAATTCATGCCGGGTTTCAATCCATCCTTGCCACCTTTATTCAAAGTCAGAGATTTTCCACTTACATCTGCAACTACTGCCGTAATATTGGGCAAAACCGATGGTAATGCTGCGACCGTAGATGCTGCTGCTGCCAATTGTGCCACGATCTGTTCCACCGCCTTCTCACTAGCAGCACTCAAGAGGGTATCAGTGTTGCTTGTGGCAGACCCAGTGGTACCGATACCACCTAGTAATGTAACCGAGTCATTCTGCTCTTCTGAACCAGCCCCATCCGCAGCCACGATAATCTCGCCTGTGGTAGTTCCTACCATTCTTGCTGCTAACTTTACTTCAGCTTGACTTTTAGTATTATTGCTGCCAAAGCCAAAGAAGCTATTATTCTCTTGCTTGGCTGACAAATTAAAGCGATTAACAGTACCCAAAATTAGAATATCTGCTCCTAAGGCACGACCAATTTGAGCAGCTGTAGTTGCCTCGATTCTGCCCGATGCCCCAAGATTTTGTTCCTTGAGAATTTCTCGAACCCGACTCCGCTCAATCACAATGTAGGTACCGTTTTTAACTAGGGCATTTGTAATCAGATCGCTAATACCCTTGGCTGGTCCACCTGCTCCAAAAATACTAAATCCCGAACCTGTAATCCCCGTACTAGCAAACTCAAAATCTAATACAGCCACTCGCTTTTTAGTCTTAACCTGAAGCTGCTCTCTACCTTGAGCATAGACTTCAGGTGGTAAAGCCACATTCCCAGCCGCAATAAGTCCCAGAATTGTCAAAGAAATTGTTAAACCAGTTGCAATTTTCACCTTATTTACTCCTGCACAATATTTTAAGTACTAACATACCATCCTTATGTTTACAGGCGATCGCCGTAATATTAACTCGTGGATACTGCCATAAAATTCCCAGTAAAATGCTTACAAAATGCTTAGAAATAACCAACTATTTTGATAAATTGCCTTACTTTTAAGTGATGCCCTAAATAATCTCGTCAACTAAAAATGCTCAGGCTCAACAATTTTCTATGAATTCCAATCTCCAAGCTCAATTAGATCATTACTATCAGGAGGTATCGGCCGTAATCCTCTCTCGGCAAAATCCGATTACAGGTTTGTTGCCTGCAAGCACGGCGATTAATGCC
>JBBQHY010000091.1:0-7790 GCA_038324415.1 Pseudanabaenales cyanobacterium
CTTAGATAATACCGCCGCTCTATTGACGGTGATTCAAACTTGTAAAGCACAAGGACGCTCCGTGTTGGACTTTTTCTGCCAAGCTTTAATTGATCCTTCTCCTCTTTCCCTCATTCCCATTCTCACCTGAATCCTTACGAATTGACGTTACTAAAATTAGTCATTTTTGGATATATTTAAGTTGATTTTGACTATGAAGTTTGTTAGTCATTAGTCAAGAGATCAACCATAGTCAATTTAATTTATAGGCAGATTGTATAGGAAAGGCACAGTAGGGTTTGAGACATTTCAAGGCAGCTTCATAACGATAATAAAAGAAAAAATAATTTGTATATACGAAGAGGAAAATATAGGGTTTCTTTTTATAGTATTTAAGTCCTAATAAATACTATTCTTAGTAACAACTTAGAAATTAATGTGAATTCTTTAAAAATCTTAGTTAATCGTTGAGCTATAGGCAATTAAATATATCCTTAGAAGAAACATAGTAAAAAATATGAAAACCCTCGCCCTCGCCATTGGTTTTACTCTAGCTGTTAGCTCCCTACCCGTATCTGCTAGTACAATCAGATTATATGAACTGGGTGAGGGCTTAACCCCTGACACCTCCACTGCTGATAGTGGACCTTACTTAACTTCTGGAGGACTAATGGGTGGCGGGACTCAAACCTCTTTAGGCTCAGGTGGTACCAACCTCGATACTACTTTATCTAATGGCATTGCCGCAGGATATAGCAACCGAGTAGGAAACTTTACTACTAATCCATTTACTCCTGGGGCTTTTGTTAATTCAGCCTTTCCTGTATTAGATCGAAACACAGGGTTCACTTTACAGTTCAACGTTGCTGTTCTAAGTGAATTTAGAACTAATCAGAATCGTGCTGGATTTAGCGTTATAGCCCTTAGTAGTGATGCCCAAGGCATTGAATTAGGATTTCAAGATAACGGTGAAGGGGGAACCATTTTTGCTCAGAATTCTAACTTTACCTTCGGTGAATCAGTTGGGTTCAGTATTAGTAGTCCAACTATCTATGATTTAACAATTTTAGGTAATACTTATACCTTAAGTAGTGGTGGTTCTCAGCTCTTAACTAATAACTTGCGTTCTTACAATGCGGCGGCTGTTTTTAATCCCTACCAAACTCCAAATTTCATATTTTTAGGAGATGACACTAGCAGTGCTCAAGCAAGTATTAATCTAGGTGCAGTCAGTTTAACAACTACGGCGGTTCCCTTTGAGTTTTCTCCTATTTTGGGACTAGGTTTAATTGGAGTATGGGGCATAGCTAGAAAGTTCAAGAGTGAAAAGCTGAAAAAGTAATAGCGATCGCATTTAGGTTAATATCAACTCTGAAATTTAAAACAAACTTTAGAAAATATTACCTATGACTAATTTAGAAACTACTGGTGCTGACGCCATTGATGTAGCGATCGCCAAGGGAATTGATTTTGATGGTTCTCCTATTCCTGCCGCACCTCTGGATTTGTATAACAAAGTGATGGCTTTAGAAGCAGGTCGTCAACGTAGTGGCGTTATCAATACCATGCGATCGCGGATTGTCAGAATTGGAGCAAAACATATTCCCCAAGCTGAACTCAATCAAATGCTCCTAGATGCTAATTTCAAGCCTTTAAAGGATAAAGAAATCGCCTTTTATTATGGTGCTTAATTGCTAATGGAACTGCCGCAGCTATATCAAATTAAAGCCCACCTAGATTTGATCCTTTTAGCACTGGAGGCATTAACTGAAATTAGTTCAGAAACGATGTTACAGGCGGCAACGGAGTTAAAGTTACAAAATATCTTGAGCGATCGCCTAGTTTTGTGGAGGCTCCGACAGGCAAATCCCCTACGCAAGAGTAGTACGGGTAATAGTGGCAGAAAAAAGTTAGATGTGGATGAGGCAAAGGCGATCGCTTTAATCACTTCTCATATCGCCCATAAACAGCAGACTTCTATTCGTCAAGCGGTAGCAGAGCTAGAAAAATGTAGTTCTAAAAATTCCTCCCCTTACCACCAAAGAATTTTAGGTGATTACCTAGATCGCTTCTACTCTATGTACGAAGAGCGCATGACAGACTCAACTTCCAGCAAAGACTTGGAAAATCTAGCTCTTAAATTATTAATTGATTTATTGTTTTATAGCTCTAGCACTGGCTCCCGCCGATTGTGGATGTCATTACTAGAGCAGAGCCTGCCCAAATAATTGATATTAAGTTGCAGGTTTACGCAGTTCCGTACAATAAGAAGCCACGTTAGACATTCCAATTGTAATACCTGCCCGCATACAGACATTGGGACGGGGAAACCATAGCTTTTCTTCAGAGTACAAAGTGCCATACTCAGTAATTAAACTTAAAACCCCATCTTCACCCATCACATAGCGCCCAACCACAGGAGCTTTTTCAGCATAGCCCTGTTGACGAAGTAACTTACCTGCTTGAATATTTTCGTTTTCAGCGATCGCTACCAAAATTGTTGAACCCTGATGTTTTTCCGATTGCTGATCCCATTCCATCGATCCATCCCAAGAAACCTTGGCACCGCATATTGCTTGACTAGGTTCAAAATTATATTCTTCACACAAAGCAGCAACATCAGGAGTATCTGCTGCTAAAAATTCAACTTTAATTTCTGACTTCCCGCTTTCAGACTTTTTAATGATGAGATGATGACTTGTGCGTTGGGAAGCCCATGTTCCCGCCCTTTGCTGAAAAAAGTCTGAGATAATCATAATTAAGTATATTGATGAAGCTTGTTAATATTAACAGTTCAAGACCAGTTTCAGTTGCTGGTAGTTGTTGGATTATTTTATGGTTCTACAAAGTTTTCATAAACCTATCCTTGGCTGATAAATTGTTAAGACAAGGGTAATCTTTGAAGTAATTAATTTAAGCTAATTAACTAAGCTAGTTAAAATTAGCTTTAAGTCTTAACCATTCAAATCCTTAGCATTAAGTAAGACGTTTTTCCTAAAGTAAGATCAGCTTGTCTTAGAATATATGAAGATATGTAAAAAACTTTTTAAATCTAATTTATAACAAATGCCTTCTTCCCCTATGACCTCAACCACCGAACTGTTCGCACCAGTAAAAGATGATCTAAGCACTCTTACTGCCAACCTCAAAGAGTTAGTAGGGGCAAAGCATCCGATTTTATATGCGGCGGCCGAGCATTTATTTGATGCCAAAGGGAAAGGGTTACGTCCTGCGATCGTGCTGCTAATATCGCGGGGAACGATGACCGACTGGGATATTACTCAGCGTCATCGGCGGTTGGCAGAAATTACCGAAATGATTCACACCGCTAGCCTTGTTCATGATGATGTGATTGATATGGCTGATGTGCGCCGTGGTAACCCGACCGTAAATAGTAGATTTGGCAATCGGGTAGCGGTTTTAGCAGGTGACTTTTTGTTTGCTCAATCTTCTTGGTATTTGGCGAATTTAGATAGCCTAGAAGTTGTGAAGTTGCTTTCTAAGGTGATTGCTGACTTTGCTGAAGGAGAGATTATACAAGGACTGACTTGTTTTGATACGGATTTATCTTTAGAAGATTACATTGAAAAAAGTTTTTATAAAACCGCCTCTTTAATAGCTGGAAGTGCAAAGGCAGCAGGAGTATTGAGTGGAGTTGGGAGTATTCAGGCGGAACAGCTTTATAACTTTGGCAAGTTTTTTGGGATTGCCTTTCAAATTGTCGATGATATTTTAGATTTTACTGGCTCCACTGAGGCTTTAGGTAAACCTGCGGGTTCTGATTTGCAACAGGGTAACTTAACGGCTCCTGTTCTATTTGCCCTCGAAGAAAAGCCCCAACTTAAAATTTTGATTGAGCGGGAGTTTGCGGAAGTTGGAGATTTAGCAGAAGCGATCGCCCTAATCAATGCCAGTGATGGGATTGAACGTTCAAGGGATTTGGCAAAATCCTATGCTAAGCAAGCGATCGCGGCGATTGATTGGCTCCCTGCTTCAGAGCATAAACATGCCCTTCTGGACCTTGTACCTTACATTCTGACTAGATTGCATTAATATTGTATTGATTATGGTATTTGCGATCGCTCTCCTCTTTATTCTTTTCTCATCCTGCGTTGCTACATCTATTTTTACCAAAAGACTAGAAGATTCGATTAAATCGGCTCCAGTTTTAGGGCTTAATCTTCCTTTTGATTCCCAATTCATTCATCCATCGGTATCCGTAATTATTCCTGCCTACAACGAAGAGATTAATATTCGGGATTGTGTTCAAGCTGTTCTAAGAAGTGAATATCCTCAAAAATTAGAAGTATTAATTGCTGACGATCAATCTACCGATCAAACCAAAGCGATCGCCCAAAACCTAGTTGAACAAGATCCACGGGTACAAGTTATAAACGTCCCAAATCGACCCACTGATAAAGTTTGGCGTGGCAAAAATTGGGCTTGCGCTCAAGCAGCAGAAATAGCAACAGGCGAATATCTATTATTTATAGATGCCGATGTTAGGTTGGAACCAAATGCGATCGCCGCCGCCGTAGTTGAAGCAATTAGCACTAAAAGTGATTTACTCAGTTGTGCGCCCCAAATAGTCTGTGGATGTTTTGCCGAGTGGTTGGTGCAGCCGTTAATGATGAGTGCGATCGCCATTGGTTTTGATTTTAATGCTGTTAATGATCCGAAGGATAAAACTGCCTTTGCCGCAGGAATGTTTATGCTATTTCGCCATGACACCTATAAAAAAATCGGTGGACATACCGCCGTTGCCTCTGAACCCGTAGAAGATGTGGAATTGGGAAGATTGGTAAAAGGACAGGGCTTAAACTTGCGTTTCATGCTAGCGATTGCCCTAGTCAAAGTCAGAATGTATCAATCCTTTGCCACTTTATGGGAAGGCTGGACAAAAAACTACTACATGGGTTCCCAATCTAATTTATTCGGAACTCTATTTTCGGCATTTGTCTTCCTTTTGATTTTTCTAGTACCGTGGGTAGGATTACTAATTGGCGGATATGAATTCTTTACAGTGACCATCCGCACAGGTTGGGAGATGGGAATTTTACTATTGGCTTTAATAGCGATCGCCCTTCAGTTCCGCTTGCGTAAAACCAGTGCCGAAAAGTTTCAACAACCCCTAAGATACTGGTGGCTTGGCTGGCTGAGTGGATTAATTGTGGCGGGCATTGCCATAACCTCTATTATTAAAACCGAAACAGGTTGGGGCTGGACATGGAGAGGGAGATCTTTGGCAGTACCGAAAAAAGCGAAATTGTAAACAAAGTTAAGTTTAAGTTAAGACCAGATTATGTTTACTGAGTTGCAAATGTTCATATACAGTCCCAAGATATTAATAAGGACTTAATATCTAGAAGGATAAAAAAATGATTGACTTGCAAAAAAAGGTTCTAGTAACACAACTATCAGAAGAACAGCAAAAGCTTTGGCAATCATCACTTATGTCCCAAGGTATAAACGTTGTTGCTGAATCTGCAAGTAAAGATTTAGTTGAAGTTCTGACTCAGATGAGCCAAGTCGAACAAAAGTTACCAGATCTATTGCTGATGGATATAGGTATTACCTCAGCTAATTCCACATCTTTGCAAGCACGCGCTGTATGTAGGTGGTGTGCCGATAATCATCCTGATACTAAGGTAATCTTAACCAATCCCCGAGAAGATCAAGTTAAAAGTGTAGGGTTAAGGTGGGCAATTAGACAGGGTGCGATCGACCTTCTACCACGCTTGCATAGTTTAACTGCTGTGGAATCAATTACAAAAGTTTTAGAGGCATTGGGAACTAAACCTGAGAACCTAGATAATCTAGTCGAGTCCTTTGGTAAATCTGAACCAGAACAACTTGTTAGCACTCAGTCAAGTATTAGAGAATCTGCCACTGCCGACCTAGTTCGTAAAATGGCAATGATTCCCATGATTGTAATGGCGACCACCGAATCAAAGGATGAAACAGATAATAACCTAAATATATCCCTTGGCTCTACCCTAGATGAATTGTGTTTATATGACGTAAAAATTGAACTTGAGAGTTTGGGTATAACTGCTAATAATGCCTTCAAAGAAAACACCCTTTTGCCGGGCATAATTCTAACAGAGGGCGGGGAATACTCTGGCATGATTTCCCGTCAGCGTTTCTTAGATTACATGAGTCGTCCCTATTCCCTTGAGCTATTCTCTAAGCGTCCTTTAAGGATTCTCTATGAGTCGGCACAGACGGAAATTATGGTTTTAGATGGCAAAAGCCTAGTTGTCTCTTCAGCCCAAGAATCTCTGGGGCGATCGCCTGAACTGATCTATGAACCAGTCGTAGTTTCAACCAATGGCACCTATAAATTACTGGATGTCCACGATCTATTCGTTGCCCAGTCCCAAATCCATGAGTTGGCGACAAGGTTAATCCGAGAACAGACCCAAGATCGAATGGTTCAAACCGAAAAAATGGCAACCTTGGGCGAAATTGTTTCAGAGGTTTCCCATGACATTGGTACTCCTGTAGAGGCAATTTACAATAATCTTAACTATCTTTCTGATTACACGAAAAGCCTAATTGATGTAATCCAAGCTTACGAACAAGAAACTACGAGCTCTCCCCAAATAGCAGAAATTAAAGATGCTATCAATATGGATTTCATTCTAGAAGACCTACCTAAAGTCGTAAGTGGCATTATCGCAGGGACATCCCAACTAAAGAAAATTGTGGCGGGATTACAAACCTTCTCCAAAATGGAAGAAACCATGTCAAAGGATATAGATGTATATGAATGCCTAGAAAATAGCCTCGCAATCCTGAATACTCGACTTAAAAAAGATGTACTGGTGATCAAAAACTATAGCAGCGTTCCTCACATTACTGGTTTCTCTAGTCAGCTTGTGCAAGTGTTTATGAATCTAATTAGTAATGCGATCGATGCTGTGAGTGCATCTGCATCCCTACGTCAAGTTTCTGATACTGAATGGAAGCCTCAAGTTGAAATCACAATCAAACCCTATTCGGCTGATGGTAAAGACTGGGTCATGATTAAAGTGGGTGATAATGGTTCTGGTATTCCTGCAGAAATTCAGCCCAAAATCTTTGAAAACTTTTTTGCAACCAAAGAATCTGGTAAAGGTAAAGGCTTGGGGCTAGCGATTTCCCACCAAATTGTTACCCAAAATCATAAAGGTAAAATTTCACTGCGATCGCCTTGGATCGAATCAGGTAAGGATATTAGCACTGGAGCCGAGTTTCAAGTTTTACTTCCGCTTTTTTAAGCTGAGTCGATTGTATTCATCTGAGCTAATGACAATGGTTGGGCGTTTTTTGGTTATGCTTTAATCGGTGAAAGGGAATGGAACCAACAGCACATCGCCAAAGTTATAGGTTGTCATAAGCTGCGTCTTCTAAGTTACCCATATTTTACTAAAACTGGCTTCTGAGAGTTTGGTAGTGGCAAGTACTAAGTCGTGAGAAGAATCTCTTTGCCGATCGCAGAGAAAATCAATAAAATCTTCTACTTCGATAACTTTCTCTAATGGAAGATTACGAATTTTTTCTAGTAATCTTAGCTCAATTTCTGAATTGACTTGTAATGAGGTTGCTGGCATGGTTAAGCACCTAAATCATAGACATATTGTATCGCTTAGTTATTGCATTATTAGCGATCGCTAAATAAGTATATTGGTAGTGTTACAAAGTTGTTGAATCAGTAATTAAACTAGAAGAGGAAATTCATAACGATTGATAAACAAACCAATGACGATATCATGCATCAATATCGTCTTAGGGAAGCAAATCGTTTTTCGGGCTAATCGCTTAATTCG
>JBBQHY010000092.1:0-7786 GCA_038324415.1 Pseudanabaenales cyanobacterium
AATTTGGACATCCTGCTCCACTTCCACCAATGGCGCTTATATTGAGTCGGGCTTGGTAAAAATTGGAGATCGGGTGATCGTATCACTTGATAAATTTAAACTAATTGGGAATCATAATCGTCAGAACCTCTTAATGGCTATAACTGCGGCAAATTTAGCAGGAATTGATTTTGATTTCATTGCTCAGGCTATAGCAGAATTTAATGGAGTTCCCCATCGTCTGGAATATATATGCGATCGCCAAGGCATTAAATTCATTAACGATAGTAAAGCCACTAACTATGATGCGGCATTTGTCGGACTACAAGCAATAGAAGGTAAGGCTATTTTGATTGCAGGTGGAGAACCCAAAGCAGGGGAGCCTAAAGTATGGCTAGAATTGATTAAGCAAAAAGCCTCAGCAGTATTATTAATTGGCAAAGCTGCCGACGAATTCGCAGAACTATTGAGGAGCGTGAATTATCCTAATTATGAGATAGTTGAAACATTAGGATCTGCTATTCCTAAAGCTTTAGATTTGGCGTTGAAATTAAAGGTAAATCACGTTTTATTTTCTCCCGCCTGTGCCAGTTTTGACCAATTTGCTAATTTTGAACAACGGGGCGATCGCTTCCGAGAATTGTGCTTAGCTCTACAAGATTAACTTACCTGCTATTTCTTAAGTTTGGGTTGGTTGATTTGCTGAGCATTGTACACAGCACGTCGGCGAATTTCCATAACTTGACTAATTTCACGGGAAAAGCTTGGTTGACGCTCAATCATTCGATCTACCTCAATAGCAGAGATCATCATCAATTCTAAATCTTGGACGGCAGTAATCGACACCATACTTATTTCGCCAGAGAATAAGGTCATTTCCCCAAAAAATTCTCCAGCCTTAATTTCTAACACCTCTTGACCGTAACCATTAGTATCAGTAACAGTCATAACTGCCGATCCGACAATTACGATGTACAATGCATCATTGAGATAACCCTGTTGAATTACGCTTTCTCCTGTGCCAAAGTGCTTCAGTTTAATATTAGTGGATGGGGACTGGAGTTTGTGATCCCGCTCTAATGGCACAAATGCGGGAATAGAATCCAGACTTTCGACAAACTTCTTACTACCTTCAGCCTTAGAGGTAGGTCCGTGAAAATGATAGAGAGTACGAATTGGAAAAGGAATACTGAGGTTATTGCGCTGAGCAGCATACCAAACCCTAGTCATAAAGCGATCTCGAATTTCTTCTAAATCAGCATAGTCTTCTATAAAAAATTTAACTTCGTAGGTAATTGACGAGTCATCATAGGCGAGGGTAAAAATATATGGTTCAGGATCCGTTAAAATTCCCTGAGTTTCTAGGGCTGTTGTTCGTAATACATACTTGGCGAGGTTAGGAGGGTCATTATAGGAAAACCCAATTTGAATCCGTTCGGCATGAATGCGTTGGGGACGACTAAAATTCCGAATTACTTCCGAAGAAATTAATTTATGAGGAATTACTACCATTTCTCGTTCAAAAGTAATTAAACGAACTGATCTCCAGTTAATATCGATGACCTGCCCCACTAGGTCCCCAACTTGTAACCAGTCACCTACAGAAAAAGGCTGCTCAAACAGTAAAGCAATACCCGACATCACACTGCCAAGGGTATCTTGCAATGCTAAACCAATTACAATTGAGCTTACCCCTAATGCGGTTACTAAGCCTGCAAGGTCGGCATTCCAGACCGTTGCTAAAACGATCGCTGTTCCTAAGAGTACTAAAAACAACCGAGACAAATCTATTAGTAGTTTAGGAACTTTTGCCTGCCAAGTATTTGCTTTTGCTTGTTCAAATAAAACCGTATTTAATAGAGATAAAGCTGCATGAATTAGACAAATCCATAATAGGGTTTGAATACTTCTAACTCGCTCATCGTTAGGCGGTAATTGCAAGACATTCTGGGTGAATAGCAAAAATATCAATACTGGTAAAACAAGATTCCTGACAATTTGCAAGGTTGCAGCAAGAGGTTTTCGATGCTTTTGTAAACGATGAATAATTTCACCTAGTAGAATAACGACTATAGGAAATCCCAAAGTTAAAGCGATCGCCCACAGCCACAAGCTATTACCCAAGATTGACTAGCTCCTACTATTTTTTATATTTGCAGTAGTAAATTTGGCTTTAAAGATTTAGTCTCAGACTCTTTTTGCCAAGTTCCATAGTGGTCTAAGATTTTTTGAATCAAGTCTTGGGCAACCTCATCGCCATAGCTAATGCTAATTGCCGCGATTTGACTGTCATTATAGTCAAATTTCAAAGCATCTTGCTTATGCAACTCCGTACTTACAAAAGTTATTTGACCTAAGTGAGCCGCTAACTCTGTGAACATAGCCAAGGACAGAGGTGGTGAAAATCTGATTCTATGCACGCTGAAACTCATCTTGAGATATAGGGGATTTAGGTTGGGTAATTATGCAACAATTTACTTGATCTATACAGACTTTTCCCCACTGTAAAGCCCATCTAACTAAGGCAACTCGGTTGTCTGTGCATGTTTTAGTTAAGATATTACTTACGTGATTATCCACAGTGCGTTTACTGATTTCTAACTCTGCCGCGATCTCTTGATTAGTCATCCCTGAAGCCACGAGATCAATTACCTGAAGTTCTCTTTCGGATAGGGGCGAAGAAATTGGGTTGTGAGCGACTTGGAGTGAGTTGAACATAGCTATGGCTGATATAAATACTTTATGGGTGATATAAATACTTAATGCTATGTTAGCAATACGGGGATCATTATGGGAAAATAGTTTTTAGTTTTTTAATGATGATGATTAAGAGGAGTGTTAATTAGTCTCAAAATGGGAAGACAACTTGACAACATTGGGTAAAAAATAGCCCGAAGTTTTAACTCCGAGCTTGGATAATTTTTTGATTTTACGATCAATTTATAGTTGATTTAATTTAGATGTAAATCTAAAGTCTATAGATTGAATTGTTATATCTTTCACGGTTGAGAGAGTTGTCTGGTTGAAATAGGGTGAATTTATCAGCATTATCTTTGATTTTCTGTTGCTGTACCTCGGTTAATCCTGCAATGCTTAGAACTTCATCCAAGGAACGATAGGGAGCATTTTGAATGAGAATTCTACCTAGGGTTGGGTAAAATCCACTAACTTTCTTGAACGCATTAATATTGGCATTATTAAGGTCGATTTTACTGGAATCTACTTTAATAACATTAGTCTTGGGTAATTCGTTGGCATTTACTGCATTCACAGGAAAACCAAATGTGCAAAGAATGGCGATCGCAAACAGGGCGATGATTGAAAAGCGAACTACTGCTTTCATTGGCTTGTATCTCTTAATTAATTCTAAAAGTTAATTTTCCTAGACATTAGCAGAAAAGATTAACATTTATCGTTAATGGTAAAGACTATTCATAATTTGGAACTTTTAAGCTGTGCTAAATTAAAGATTTAATCGTTTGACCTCTGTAATTTTTAATATAGACCATAAGTTATGAATTCTCAGAATTCCGATCCCGTCGCCATTACCACGCCGCTTTATTATGTCAATGGTTTACCCCATATCGGTAGTGCTTACCCCACGATCGCCGCTGATGCCTTAGCCAGATTTTATAGATTGCAAGGGCAACCAACCCTATTTGTCACAGGCACTGATGAGCATGGTCAGAAGATTCAACGGGCTGCAGAAGAGCAAAATGTTCCAACCCAAGCCTATTGCGATCGCCTAGTTACAGAATTTCAAAGCCTGTGGCAGCAGTTAAATATTAAATATGATCGGTTTTCGCGAACTACTGATCTCCGTCATCAAGCGATCGTCAATGAGTTTTTTCAGCGTGTATATGCGACAGGAGATATTTATCTAAGCCAACAGCAGGGATGGTATTGTGTTGCCTGTGAAGAATTTAAAGAAGAACGGGAATTATTAGCCGACCACCACTGTCCCACCCATACTAACGTTGCCTGTGAGTGGAGAGATGAGGCAAATTATTTTTTTAGATTATCTAAATATCAAGAAAAATTAGAGCAACTCTATAGCGATCGCCCTAAATTTATTCAACCTGAAACCCGCCGCAATGAAGTTCTGGGATTTGTGGCGCAGGGACTAACAGATTTCTCCATTTCTCGAGTTAATTTAAGTTGGGGATTTCCTATTCCGACCGATCCGCAGCACACTATCTATGTTTGGTTTGATGCTTTACTTGGATACTTGACGGCTTTACTTGATCCCGAAGATGAACCAACCCTAGCAAATGCCCTTAAAACTTGGTATCCGATTAAGCTCCATATTATCGGTAAAGATATTTTACGTTTCCATGCTGTTTATTTTCCCGCAATGCTAATGTCGGCGGGTTTAGAAATTCCTGAAGGAATTTTTGGGCATGGATTACTCACAAAAGATGGAGTGAAAATGGGTAAAACCCTTGGTAATGTTATCGATCCCTATGAATTAGTGCGTAAATATGGAGCCGATCCAATTCGCTACTATTTTCTCAAGGAGATTGAGTTTGGCAAGGATGGAGATTTTAACGAAGATCGCTTTATTCAAAGTGTGAATGCCGACCTTGCCAATAGTTTAGGTAATTTATTAAATCGCAGTTTGGGGATGGTAGCTAAATATTGCGATCGCATCATTCCCCCAGAGACTAATGAAGAGAATATAGAGGAAAGTATCCAAAACTTAATCGAACCTGTTAAATATAGAGCAATGAGTTTGGGCGATCTAGTCAGTATTTCATATAGGGAATTGGCTTTTCGTTCCGCCTGTGAGCAGATTTTAGAATTAATTTGGGACTGCAATAAATTAATTGATGATGCCACACCGTGGAAATTATTTAAATCTGGTAAAACCGCAGAAGTAAATCAGCTTTTGTATAGCATTTTAGAATCTGTTCGTATTGCTGCCTATCTTTTATCCCCAGTAATTCCCCAACTAAGCCAAGAAATTTATCGCCAATTATGTTTAGATTTCTCGGAATTTGAGCCACCTGTCTGGGAGCATGCGAAATGGGGAGTGCTAAAATCTGGTGTAACTTTAGAAGAATTTAAGCCTTTATTTCAAAGAATTGAGACTATTAAATTAGATTGACTAAGAGTAGCGAACTTAGTATGACTTCTAGATTTAGTTTGTAAAGTTATTCTGGCGATATTTCACCTAATTATTAAAAGTTTATAAACTTAAATCAATTTTGCCTTTTAAGCATATATACTCATTGTGTTGAACATATAATTTTATCATTTCATATTTATTTTTGGCAAAGGCTCTACTGGATTCCAGCATTCCAAATTTTAATTAATTCTTATAGGAAAACAAATGTTAAATTTTGAAAATGATTCTGCTTTTACGGCTGAACAGGTTATAGAGAATCGTGGAAGAGTTGCAATTTTTATTGATGGCTCAAACCTTTTCTACGCTGCTTTACAGTTAGGAATCGAAATTGATTACACTAAGTTACTTTGTCGACTCACCGAAGGCTCTAGACTATTAAGAGCATTCTTTTACACAGGAGTTGATCGCACCAATGAAAAGCAACAGGGATTTTTATTGTGGATGCGCCGCAATGGCTATCGAGTAATTTCCAAGGAATTAGTACAGTTACCTGATGGTTCTAAGAAGGCAAACCTTGATGTTGAGATCGCCGTGGACATGATGGCGTTAGCTGGCTCCTACGATACGGCTATCCTAGTCAGTGGTGACGGAGATCTTGCCTATGCTGTGGATGCTGCAAGTTATAGAGGTGTGAGGGTTGAGGTTGTTAGCCTTCGCTCTATGACCAGCGATCATTTAATTAATGTTGCCGATCGCTACGTTGATCTTGAGGTAATTAAAGAAGAGATTCAAAAGGTTTCTCGAAATGGTGGTTATAGCTATCGTCCTATGTCTGGAGTTGGTTCAGTTATGGGGATCGAGGACTAAGTTAGAGTGAGTAGTGTATATATTTTTTGTTTAGCTCCTACCAACAGTGGGGGCTTTACTTTTGCTTTAATTTTCCCATTAATCTTGATCCTATCTAGATTAGGAAATATCTATGATTAGGCAGAGATTAGTTTTACAGCCCCAGCAAATCGAGCAAATTTCCACTTCAAAAATTTCTCTAACTTCAGAGCAACAGCATTATTTAGGCAAAGTTTTGAGACTAAGGACGGGAGCGGAATTTATTGCCATGGATGGTCGGGGTAATCGGTGGAGAGCAGTATTAACGCAGAATGTGGGGGAGGCAGAAGTTTTAGAGCAAATTTCTACTAATTTCGACTTGGAAACTGAGATTACTCTGGCGATCGCTATGCCCAAGGGTAATGGCATGGAAGCAGTAATTCGTCAAACCACTGAACTCGGAGTTAATAAAATTATGCCCCTGTGGAGCGATCGCACCGTAATTAGACCCCATACAAGCATCGGTTCATCTAAATTAGAGCGGTGGCTAAAAATTGCCCAAGAAATTTCAGAGCAGTCCCATCGTACAGTTGTACCTCAAATTCATGAGCCGATGACTTTAGCTGATACTATGCCTAAATTTAATGATATGCAAATCGCTAAATATATTTGCGTCACCCCTAAACCCACTCCCCATCTGCTAAACTCACTATTAAATCTAGACCAAGTACCAACTAAAATCGTGATCTTAACTGGCACAGAGGGTGGTTGGACAGAATCAGAAACTAATTTGGCGATCGCCCATAATTTTCAAACTGTGAGTCTAGGCGATCGGATCCTTGCTGCTGTTACGGCTCCAGTCGTAGCATTATCTATAGTCACCGCTGTAATTGAGTCCCATCGATGCTAGTTGCTAACCATACTCAGATCATTCTCAGCATCCCCACCTGTGGCAAAAATCTCCACAATGTCACTGAACGGGTACAATCTGTAGTCAGAAATTCCGAAGTTCAGACTGGTCTCTGCAATCTGTTTTTAAGGCATTCTTCGGCGAGCTTAATTATTCAAGAAAATGCTGATCCAGACGTGCTTTTTGATCTAGAGAAATTTTTTGCCAGATTAATACCAGAGAATATTGATCTGTATTGCCATTCTAGCGAGGGTGATGATGATATGCCTGCTCATATTCGCACTGCCCTAACTAGTACCTCAGAAACTATTCCGATCGCTAATGGACACTTAATGCTCGGAACTTGGCAGGGGATTTATGTGTGGGAACATCGCAGTCTAGGGCGTATTCGTGAAATGGTGGTACATATTTGTGGCAACTAGATCGGCAATCACTAAAAGGTCTTTGGCAAAATCTCGGCGATCGCGCGTTAAATCTCCTCTACCCCAAAATTTCAATAAGAATGCTAAGGATCACGATCAAGGCAGTTGGTTTAAGTGGCTCCAACCTGGCTTACTGGTAAAACGGTGGCTTTTTTTAAGCTTGATCGGGGGAGTTCTAATTGTCTTGGGGTTGGCAATTTCGATTAAACTCCGACCTGTACTATTTATCAGTCGTTTACTTAGTAACCTAACTGAAAGCCTAGTTAACCTTTTGCCCAATTATATAAGCGGACCATTGGCGATCGTGCTGGGGCTGGCATTACTTTGGGTTGGACATAAACAGGTTTTGGGATCAATCACTAAAGTTTTGATGCCTGATGATGATCAAAAGCTAGTAGATAAGCTAATCACCCATAACAAGCTCAATCGTGGGGCGAAAGTAGTGGCGATCGGTGGTGGGACAGGGCTATCTAATTTATTAAGGGGGTTAAAGAAATATAGTGCCAATATTACGGCGATCGTGACCGTGGAAGACGATGGTGGGTCTTCAGGCAGATTGAGACGAGAACATGGTGTGTTACC
>JBBQHY010000093.1:0-7783 GCA_038324415.1 Pseudanabaenales cyanobacterium
TAGGTAAACATGGAAATGAAAGAATGATAAAAAAATATGTAGAGGCGCAAGGAAGAGAATATTTAGAATTACATTCTAACAGTCAACTAAATCTCTTTTGAGTTCGATACCCCGCTGCTTGCGGCGGGGTTATTCATTTCAGAGCTACTCCCTTCCCAGTCAAAGATTAGTCTTTTGGGGGTGTGGGGGCTGCGCCCCCACGAAGGGGCTTTGCCCCTTAACCCCATTTAAACTGTGTATATTTCTATGGTGGGAAGGGAGTAAGTAGATAATTCAAAGAAAAGTTAAGACTAAAAACTAAAACGGGACTTCGCCCTGCGACCCTTTGCCATTAGCAGTTTACCTACTTATTCAATCAAGTTAGGTTTAATCAAGTTAGGCATTTCTAAAAAAATTTGCGATCGCAGTCCCGTATGATCGATTAGTAAGCTTGATTTTCCTGATATCCCCATGATTACCGTTGCTCTGCCCAAAGGCTCTTTACTCAAAGATTCGATCGCTATATTCAAATCCGTTGGTCTAGATTTCAGCGCATTTCTCGATCCCGCCAGTCGCCAATTACAAATCACCGATCCCACAGGCACAGCGCAGGCACTATTGGTACGGGCGCAGGATGTCTCGGTATATGTGGAATATGGACAAGCTCAATTGGGAATTGTGGGTGAAGATGTGTTGCGGGAAAAAATGCCCAAGGTCGCTCGCTTACTAGATTTAGGCTTTGGCAAATGTCGAATGTCGATCGCTGTTTCCAACCAAAGTCCATACCAGTCCGTTTTAGACTTACCCCCTCATTCTCGTATCGCTTCTAAGTCTGTGCGGATTGCTCGCGAATATTTTCAAAACATAGATTTACCCGTAGAAATTATTCCCCTCTATGGCTCTGTGGAATTAGGGCCAATTACGGGAATGTCCGAGGCGATCGTTGACCTCGTATCTACAGGTAGAACCCTGCTAGAAAATGGTTTAGTGGAAATCGATGTCCTATTTGAAAGCACCGCCCGCCTAATTGCTCATCCCCTGAGTTATCGAGTAAATAGCGATCGCCTGAGCGATTTAGTAGATAAGCTTAAATTTACAATCACAACCTAAGATAAACAAGCTATATTTATACAAATATGATATGAGGAAAGTTTAATTTCCTGTTCTCCATGTCCGAGATTGATGTCAGCCAATATACAAATAGAATTTTGCAGCTAGAAGCAGAATTAAATTATGTTAAGTCTGAATTGGCTCAATGTACCCAATCTAGTACTGAAACTTTCTACGGTCTAAAATGCGACGACTATGTAAAGCTATTGTTTGAAGTCGCTTTTGAAGGCTTATTTATCCATACTAATCTTAAAATCGTTGATGTTAACGCCGCAATTTGCAAAATTTGGGGCTACGATCGCTCCGAAGTAATTGGTAAAAATTCCTTAGATTATATTGTCCCCGAATATCACAATCTGATTAAAACTCGAATTAAGAAAAATTACCCTGACCCCTATGAAGTTGTAGGGATTAAGCGCAATGGTGAACAATTTCCCGTTGAAGTCCAAGGGAAAACTATCCAATGGCGTGGGCAACCTATTCGGGTAACTGCGGTTAGGGATATTAGCGATCGCAAAAAAACAGAAGCCATCTTACTTGATATAAAACAAAGATACCAAGCCCTGTTTAACCACAAATCTAATGCTGTATTTATCAATAGTTTTACAGAAATCGGAAAGCCCAGCCAGTTTATCGAAGTAAATGATGCTGCCTGCCAAAGCCTAGGATATAGCCGTGTCCAGCTTCTAACTATGAATCCCAGTCATATCATGCCTAAGGACTTTGTCTGCGATCCACAGATTATGGCAGACCTCCGTACCCAAAAATACGCCACAGGTGAGGTCTTACATCAGTCAAAAGATGGCAGGATTTTTCCAGTGGAACTGAGTTTAAGCGAACTTAAAGCCTCTGACGGTAAAACTATCGTCATTGCCTTTGCTCGTGATATTAGCGATCGCAAAAAAAACGAAGCCGCCCTGATCGAAGGTGAGAAGAGGTATCAGGCTTTATTTTCAGCTAAATCTGAAGCTGTGTTTATTCATGGTTTCACTAATAAGGGGATCCCAACTAATTTTATTGAGGTCAATGAATCTGCCTGCTTAAGTTTGGGATATAACAAAGCTGAACTCCTGCAAATGTCGCCCCGAAATATTACGCCCAAAGGATTTAAACCGCCAATAAATATTCCGCAAAAACTAGCTCAGGATAAATGTGTATTTTTTGAAGCTCAACATCAGACTAAAGATGGCAGGATTTTTCCCGTAGAAGTTAGAACTGTTTTACTGGACAACAGAGAGAAAAAATTAGTTATAGATTTTGTCCGTGATATTAGCGATCGTAAGGCTAAGGAAGCAAAGCTAGAACGCATCGCATCTTCCGATTATTTAACCCAAGTTGCCAATCGCCGTCAATTTGACCAATATCTAGAATCTGAGTGGCAAAAAGCATGGCGAGGTCAAACCCATTTATCTTTAATCATGTGCGACATTGACTGCTTCAAACTTTATAACGACTGCTATGGTCACCAAGTGGGTGATAAATGCCTGCAACAAGTCGCAAATGAGATCGCCCAGAGTATCAAAAGACCCTGTGATCTATTAGCAAGGTATGGAGGTGAGGAGTTTGGTATTATCCTACCCACAACTAAACTTGAAGGAGCCTTTAATGTTGCTGAAACTATTAGACTAGCGGTCAAAAACTTAGAAATCAAACATAAAAAATCCACTGTAATTCCCTTTGTCACCATGAGCTTGGGGATTGCAACCTTGATTCCAGCCTCAGCCGATTTCTCGCTTTTAATTCAACTTGCTGACTGCGCTCTATACAATGCTAAGCAATCAGGCAGAGATCGCTCTTTTTCAATTCAAGATGCAGATACTACTCCCTTCCCAGTCAAATATTAGTCTTTTGGGGGTGTGGGGGCTGCGCCACCACGAAGGGGCTTTGCCCCTTAACCCCATTTAAACTGTATATATTTCTATGGTGGGAAGGGAGTATCCAAGATGTAGAGTGTGTTAAATCAATAGTCGGTAATAGCTAGGTATAAGTTTGTGTAAATATGTACTTAGTCCCCAATTTAATAATCTAAATTAATCAGAAAAACTTAGTTCCTTTGTCCATGAAAATCCTAGTTCTAGCTTGGGAGTTTCCACCCCGCATCATTGGAGGTATATCTCGCCATGTCGCTGAACTTTATCCAGAGATGGTTTTACTCAACCATGAAGTCTACTTAATTACAGTCGAAGTTGAAGGTAGTGCTAATTACGAAGTAGTTGATGGCATTAATGTCCATCGGATTCCCGTTAAATATAATCAAGAATTTTTTAACTGGGTTAGCAATATGAACTTTGCTATGGATGCCTATTTGACAAAACTAATTAACGATCGCCATCACCAATTTCAATTAATTCATGCCCATGATTGGTTAGTGGCAGAAGCGGCGATCGCCCTCTCAGAAAAATTTAATATTCCCATAGTTGCCACCATTCACGCTACAGAATTTGGCAGACATAATGGCATTCATAACGATACCCAACAGCATATTCACAAACAAGAAATGCGTTTAGCCGAAAAAGCCAACAGAATTATTGTCTGTACCAACTATATGCGCTCAGAAGTAGCTCGCACCCTGAATTGTCTAAGCTCTAAAATTGATGTGGTTTATAATGGCTTAAGCCAAGCCCGCCTCTGCAAATTTCAAAATCTCAACTTTGATCTTGATTTTGACAAGGCTCAACTCCGTAGCAAGTTTGCCGAACCGACGGAACAAATTGTTTACTATGTTGGTCGAATTACCTATGAAAAGGGGATTTTTTTGCTAATTAATTCTGCTCCTATGGTGATCAGGGCAATGGGAGGACAGGTTAAATTTGTCATCATTGGCTCTGGCGATACTAATTCCTTAAAGGAACAAGCTTGGAACTTAGGAATTGCCCACAAAGTGCTTTTCACAGGATTCATGTCAGAAAGCGAGTTAATTAAATTTCAAACATTAGCTAACTGTGCTGTATTTCCTAGCCTTTATGAGCCATTTGGCATCGTGGCATTGGAAAGTTTTGCGACCAGAGTACCTGTGGTAGTTTCAAATACTGGAGGATTACCAGAGGTCGTAACCCACGGACAAACAGGGATAGTTACGATCGCCAATGATAGTGAATCTTTGGCTATGGGAATTATCGAAGTTTTACAAAATCGTGAATATAGTAACAGACTGGTAGATAGAGCTTTTATCGAATTAAAGGAGCGATTTTCTTGGATACCTCTAGCAGCCCAAACCCAAAAAGTCTATGAATATGCCTTAGGGAATACTCCTTAAAAATCAACTTCAGATTACAATACAAAATTTAATCACAAGATTTTTTAATTACAAGACTAATTTCAAAACTATGAAAAAAGAAAGATACATGAAACTCTGGGTACTGCTATTTAATGCAGATTCCGACAATCAAGGCATTTACACTCGTTTAGAAGATGGCAAAAATATTGTGTTGGCATTTACCCAAGAAGATGATGCGATCAGATATGCCATGCTACTAGAGGCGCAGGATTTCCCCAGTGCTATCACCGAGAGTATAGATGAGAGAGAACTCACAGAAATTTGTGAGGACACAGGGCTAGGACTAAATATTATCCGTGAAGATGAGCTAGCTATTCCCCCCGCCAGTAATGTTGAAAGAACTGATTGGCAAGAAGATAGTTCTAATCAACCAGACGGCTTTAATGACATGGAAACTTCAGCAGAAGCTTTAGAAATTGAAATTATGCGTAGAAAACTAGAAGGACTGATTTGACTGAGCTGGATATTTACAGAAATGTTTGAGATAAATGCCTCAAATTAGTAGCCAACCTGACGAACAAATTTTTGAGATCAAGGGCAATGAAACTGTTCTCCATGCCTCTCTCAATTCAGGTATTCCCCATACCCATGCCTGTGGGGGGCGAGCGCGTTGTTCTACTTGCCGGATTTTAGTTACAAAAGGCATAGAGTATTGCAGTCCTAGAAATTCACTCGAAGAAGGTTTAGCACAAAAACTAGGTTTTCCACAGCATATTCGTCTTGCTTGTCAAACCAAAGTTAGGTCTGATATTTCTATACGCCGACTAGTTTTGGATATTGAAGATGAAAAGTTAGCCAATGATCAAATCAAATTTGGCAAAATTGGTGAAGAGAAATCCCTAGCGATTCTATTCTGTGATATTCGAGGCTTTACAAAGCTATCTGAGTTGATGCTACCCTACGATGTCATTTATATTCTCAATCGTTATTTTCAGGCAATGGGAGAAGTTGTAGATAAATACAATGGCGTGATTAATAACTACATGGGGGATGGATTTATGGCTTTATTTGGCATCAATAATTCCGAACAGGCAGCCGAAAATGCAGTTAGAGCATCCCTGAAAATGCTTGAAGTTCTAGAAATTTTAAACAACAGTATTGAGCTACTTTTTGCCCATCCCTTAAAAATTGGCATTGGCATCCACTACGGAACTGTCGTCTTGGGATCAGTGGGGACAAGAACAAAAAAAAATATCACAGCGATCGGGGATGTTGTGAACTTTGCCAGTCGTATCGAATCAGCTAATAAAGAGTTTGGAACTTCACTTTTAGTCTCAGCCGAAGTATATAACATACTTCACGAGCAGGTGACCATATCTGGAGGAGCAAGGTCGGTAGAAATTAGAGGTAAGACAGGGACTTATAATCTTTATGAAGTTTTGAGCATAGAAGACGAGTATTCTAATTTTGAACTGCTTAAAAGCGATCGCCAAAATAAAAGTAGCTATCTAAAGTCAGTTTGGCAACTTTTACAGACTAAAATTTTTTTTAATAAATATACCCCTTGCCGAGTTATTGATTCCCCAACCCCTTCTAGATCCAAAATCTAGAAATTTGCAAAAGATCTAATGAGATTATGCCAAGCTATAGCAAATGTTTTTAGAGTTGTGCTATAACTTTGCTGTTCTGGGTTGAGGTTCTAAGTGTTATGTTAAAAGATGTAAGAAAAGGAGCAACAAATAATTTTTTCTTGCTGACTGGCATGTTGTCAGCTTTAAATCTTGGTGGTTTCAGTGTATCTGCTCAAACTAAGCCTCAAATTAGAACCCAACCCCTAGCCCCAAGATCTAATGTGATCTATGTCAATCCAAATATAGGCAATGATCAAACAGGTAAAGGCACCCTTCAAGCCCCATTTCGCAGTATTACCAATGCCCTAACCCAAGCAACATCTGGGACTATAATTAAGCTTGCTCCTGCCACCTACACTGTTGCCAACGGTGAGGTCTTTCCGATCCAGCTCAAGGCGGGCATAACTATTCAAGGCAATGAATCGAGACTGGGGAACGATACGGTAATTATGGGCGGTGGTAATTTTCTTTCGCCCACGCTTACTGCCAAGGATATTACGGTACTAGGTGCAGATTTGGCTGAATTACGGGGTGTGACTGTAACCAATAAAAATCCCCGTGGCTATGGGCTCTGGCTGGAGGGAACTAGCCCAAGAATAATTTCAAATACTTTTACCAATAGTACTCAAGATGGAGTTGTGATCTTAGGTAAATCCACTGCTCTCATTTCCAAAAATATTTTTACTAGAAACGGTGCCAATGGTATGTCGATTGAAGGACTGGCACAACCAGAAATTAATGGTAATCGCTTTGAAAATACTGGCTATGGCATCATCATCCGCCGTGGTGCAGCGCCAAGAATTATTGCCAATCTTTTAAATAATAATCGCTCTGGAATCATCATTCAGTCTAGCTCTAGCCCTATTTTACGGGGAAATGTGATTGAACGAAATCGCCAAACTGGGATCACAATCTTACCGAACAGTATTCCAGACCTAGGGAGTTTGGGCAGTTCTGGGAATAATATAATTCGGAATAACTTCTCAAGGGATGTGCAGTATAGGGGAACTCAGGCGATCGCCGCTGTGGGTAATCAAATTTTACGCATAAGTGGCAATATTCAACTATCAGGAACTGTCCAAGCAATTACTTCACCCCTTAATATCCCTAGTCCAGTTTCTAATTTACCTAACCCTAGATTTCCGAATAATTCGGTTAATCCCAATGCCCCGATTAGAACCGTGATTCGAAATTCGGTAATTGTGAGAAGTACCTTACCTTTGGAGTCTTCCCAACCTCTACCTGTGAATACGACGATCGATCCAAATTTACCACCAGTTGCTTTAACACCGCCGCCACGCACGCCTGCAAATCGGAATAGAATAATTATTATTTCACGGGCAAAACCCACCGCTCCAGAATCAAGTCCCACCGCACCTATTTTAACTCCGCCCTTATTAGGCTCATCTCCTATCCCACTTTCTTCTCCGACCGCATCACTCCGTTATCGAGTTGTGGTTTCAGCGAATACTGAGTCTACTAAGTTAGAGATTCGTAAATTAGTTCCCACGGCTTTTAAGGCTAGATCCAATGGACAAGAAGTAATTCAAGTTGGGGTATTTAGCGATCGCACGGCAGCGGATGAGCAGGTGAAAAAGCTAGCCCAGTCTGGATTTAATGCAGAAATCGAGTCAGTTAGTTCTCAGTAGCACCTTGGCATAGCCTCAAAAGAACCTCAAAAGTATGAGGCAAGCTAAATGTTAATATTGCTGTGAATAAGATTTAGCGATTAAAACCTTAACAACTAAACCATTAACAATTAAAAAATATGACTCTTGCTGTTGGCGTTAAAGCCCCTGACTTTACTGTAAAAGATACCTACGGAAACGTTGTCACCCTCTCCACC
>JBBQHY010000094.1:0-7730 GCA_038324415.1 Pseudanabaenales cyanobacterium
AAATTTCTCGATACTGATTTGCCGAAGGTAGCCACACTTCAAGGTCATAGCATTTAGCCGCTCCAAAGCCCAGATCGCCTGTACAAAGCTCTATGACTCGGTAGGGCAATTTCAAAGCCTGTAAAATAAACTCAGCATCTGCAACTAGATTTTCATGTTCATCGGGCGATCGCTCTGGACGTACAAATTTCACAAGTTCGACTTTATGGAATTGATGCAAACGGATTAAACCTTTGGTATCTCGACCGTAACTACCTGCTTCTCGGCGAAAACAAGGCGTAAATGCACAGTGATAAATCGGTAACTTTTCAGCTTCTATGACTTCATCCCGATAGAGATTAGTCACAGGAACTTCAGCAGTCGGAATCAGCCACAGATCATCTTCAGCGCACTTAAAGGCATCTTCAGCAAACTTCGGTAATTGCCCTGTACCCAGCAGCGAAGCCGAATTCACTAGATAAGGAGGTAAAACTTCTTGATAGCCTCTTTGGGCATGGGTATTAAGCATAAACTGAATTAATGCCCGTTCCAGTGCCGCTCCTGCCCCAAGAAGTGTGACAAATCGACTTTGGGAAACTTTTACAGCCCGCTCAAAGTTCATGATTCCCAGTTTTTCGCCAATTTCGTAGTGGGGAAGGAGATTCTCTAAACCTTTATATTCATCTCCCCAACGCCTAACTTCAATATTCTCTAATTCATTTTTACCAATAGGCGTAGTTTGATCGGGAAGATTAGGAATTACTAATAGAAGTTGACGAATTTGTTCTTTTAGGGCTTTTTCTTCAGGATCTAACGTGGAAATTTGATGCTTGATTTCATTGGCACGATCCTTTAAGGCTTGAATATCTATGCCGTCTTTATTGCCAGCTTGCATGAGCTTACCGACTTGTTTACCAATCTCATTACTTTCGGCTTCTAAATGAGATCGCCTAGTTTCAATTTGCCGAACTGTTTGATCCAAAGCTAGAATTTCCGTAAGGTCTATAGCTCCTCCTCGCAGATTTAGACGATCTTGGATTTGTGTGGGCTGCGATCGCAAAAGTTTAATATCTAGCATTGGAAAATCTGATCGGGTAAATTAAGTCAGGTAAATAGTATGTGCTTGTATGTTAGATCAAAATGATTCAATTAAAGGCGCAGTTTGAATATCTCTACCGCCTATACTAAAATCTTAAGCCCGTTAGTACTTCACCCTGTGTAATTCAGTAATTGGAGAAAATCTATGAGTGCTCCGATTCTATTGTTCGATCGCACTGCCATATTATCCAGTGATTCGCATTTTTGGCATTCAGTTTCAGCGATTGGGACTTGTATGATTGCCCAAGCAGTAGTAGATGAAGTTAGTTCCGTGGCTTCTGGGTTTGGCAGTGATAAAAATCAAGTTGCGATCGCCTCGGAATTCCAAAGATTTTTAATTAACAGTAACTGGCAAGTCACAGATGTGTCTGGAGCCGATCCATCTCTAACGCAAAAGCTAGGTAGTTCTACCAGTCGGAGTTCCCGTCTAGATTTAGCGATCGCCGAATGTGGGTATGGATTAGCCTTAACATCTACTGTTGAAGTTATTTTAGTTACAGATACTGCTTTTTTATTGCTTGCTGTTAACACCCTAAATCAACCAAATCTTACGTCTGTCCCTTTGTCGGCTGTGAGAAAGTGGTCACAAAATCGAAAAATTCCTTCACAAAAATTAGTTAATCCAACTATTACTTCTAGAGCCGTAACTGTACAGAATGCTAACTATGCTCGTCTTAATAAATTTGTGGTTACGATAGTTGGCTGGATTCTAATCGGTGCGATTGGTTTAGTAGCATGGCGATCGCTTCAACCGAAGTCATTTAATCAATTTTGGCAAAAAACAGGACTACCAAATTTTATTAAGTAGGTGATGTTACGTGGAAGGTTCTAAGACCCTCACCCTAGCCCTCTCCCAAAGGGCGAGAGGAACAAGAGTTTTCTGGTTTTGCTCCCCCTCTCCTTTCTGGGAGAGGGGGCTGAGGGCGATCTTCGCTCTACGTAACATCAGTAGGAAAGCATAAGTAACCTTATAACTTTTAGGGCTTACCTACTCAAATTCATAGAAACTTAGTCTGAGAACTAAGTGCCTCGCCTACGTCAAATGTAGGTTTCCCTTTCATGCTGCGTATTTCCTAATAGACGTAATTAATTAGAGATCGTTCAGAGCTAGCCAGATTTAATTTAATGTTAAGCTTATAAAAATATAAATTTCTTAACAATTTACTTAACAAATCACTCAACAAAACTGAAATGCGAATTATTTTAATGACGGGAAAAGGTGGAGTTGGGAAAACATCCGTAGCCGCAGCGACTGGTTTACGCTGTGCCGAATTAGGTTATAAGACACTGGTTTTAAGTACTGATCCCGCCCATTCCCTCGCCGATAGCTTCGATCGCCCCCTCGGACATGAACCCCAATTAATCCTTCCAAATCTCTATGGAGCAGAATTAGATGCTTTACGAGAATTGGAGAGCAACTGGGGAGCGGTAAAACGATACATTAGCGAAGTCTTGCAGGCAAGAGGTTTAGACGGAATTCAGGCTGAGGAGCTAGCGATTCTTCCTGGTATGGATGAGATTTTTGGCTTAGTGCGGGTTAAGCGTCACTACGATGCCAAAGATTTTGATGTTTTAATTATTGATTCTGCACCGACAGGAACTGCTCTGAGGCTTCTCTCTTTACCCGAAGTTGCTGGTTGGTACATGAGAAAATTCTATAAACCCCTTCAAGGGATGGCACAGGTACTAAGTCCAGTCTTCGATCCAATCTTCAAGCGAGTCACAGGTTTCTCTTTACCAAATAGAGAGGTAATGGATGCGCCCTACGAGTTTTATGAAGAACTAGAAGCATTAGAAAAGGTTCTAACTGATAATACTGTCACCACAGTTCGGTTGGTGACAAATCCCGAAAAAATGGTAATTAAGGAATCTCTTCGTGCCCATTCCTATCTCAGTTTGTATAATGTTGCCACTGATATGGTGATCGCCAATCGCATTATCCCTGATTCTGTTCAAGACCCATTTTTCCAATCATGGAAGGAATCACAAAAACAATACCGTGAAATGATTCACAACGACTTCCATCCTCTCCCTGTTAGGGAAATCCCCCTATATTCCCAAGAGATGTGCGGATTGGAAGCGCTACAGAGATTGAAGGAAACCCTGTGTGGTGATGAAGACCCTACCCAAATTTACTATAAAGAGACAACTCTTAGAGTAGTGGAAGAGAATGGGCAATATCGCCTAGATTTATATCTACCCGGCGTACCTAAAGAGAACGTAGAACTTACTAAAACTGGAGATGAGTTAAATATTCGCATTGGTAATCATCGCCGCAACTTAGTTCTGCCCCAAGCTCTTTCACTTCTAAATCCCAGTGGGGCGAAAATGGAAGATGATTATCTCAAGATTAAGTTTGCTTAGAAGATTTGGAGCCACACAAAAACAGAGACAAAATAGAGGCAAGATCACCGACTAAGTTCTAAAAATATGAAAACTGGTTATACATTGCCTGTATTTGCGATCGCTGCGGCTCAGGCGGCAATTTTGAGATGGAAAAATCCCAGTGAAACTATCAACTTTGTTGAGTTGAATTTGTTGGAATCTGGCTTTGGTCAAATTGCGATCGCCCAGTCTGCACCCATAGATGAAAATACTGCCCTAGGAATTACGATTAGCGATCCAGGAGATAATTTAGACTTGACCGCAGGCACTTCAATTTGGGCGTGGTTAAAGCTAGAGGCTTCGGAGCATCCAGAGATTATCCTTGAAGCTGGAGAGGGCTTAGGAAGAACCATTACGGGTGAACCCGCTATCTATAAATTAGCAAAAACCTTAGCTCAAGTTAACCTGTTACCGCTATTACCAGAAAATACCTCAGCTCGGATTAAATTTATACTTCCCGATGGGCGATCGCTTGCCAAACGCACGTCCAATGCCGCTTTTGGCATTTTGGAAGGACTAGCATTACTTGGAACTAGGGCAATATCACAACCATTATCAGTGGAAGATAAGTTAGACGAATTTCGAGCAGATCTACGGGCTAAGGCTATGCTCACCAAGAATTTAGTCTTTTATATTGGTGCCAATGGCTATCAAACTGCCCAGAATATGGGATTTCTGCCTTCGCAATTAGTTCAAACTGCCAATTGGATTGGGGTAATGTTAATTGAAGCCGCACTTTTAGGGGCAACTTCTATTACGTTGGTTGGCTATCATGGCAAATTATTAAAGCTCGCAGGCGGAATTTTTAATACCTCTAGTCATTTAGCGGATGGGCGCATTGATATCCTCACCCGTGCTGCTGTCCATACCAATTTACCGATCGCCATTATTCAAGAAATCGAGCGATCGCCCACCGCTGAAGCTGTCCACAAATTATTAATAACTCAGGGCTACGATCAAGAGGTTCTTCAATATCTCACAGATCAGATTAGCCTAAAAGCCACAGCCTATATCCAGAAATATACGGAACGAAATATGGAGGTTAAAGTATTCTTATGCGATCGGCTCAGTCAGCTAGTTTTAAGAACTTAATTTAACCTATAGAAGTGATAACTTTCTCAACCAAAGCCACCAATGAAGGTGTTATGGCTTTTATGACTGGCACCAAAACAATCACCACCACTGCCCCATTAATCAAACCCAACGCCAAATTAACTATTTGTGAAGATGATTTTTGATAACTATCAATTCTAGTATTCGCATCTCTAATTTCAGCATTGAGATTACTATCAAGGGTTGCAAATTGTTTTTCTAAACCCATAAACCTTTGTTCTAGGCGATCGATGCGCTCCAAAATTATCTGGGTATTTCTATCGGTCATAGATTTTCTCAGTTCTAGCTAAATCACAGTTTTCATAGTTTAACTGTCAGCAAGGGATAATTTATAGTTGAATTTACCTCTAATCTTCTAAAACAGAATGCAGAAACCAGTTTACATAGTCGGGGCAGGACCGGGCGATCCTGATTTAATTACAGTTAAAGGTCGCAGTCTTTTGGCTAGGGCTGATGTTGTCGTCTATGCCAACTCTTTGATCCCCGAGACGATGCTTGAAGTCTGCCGCTCCGATGCTGAGATTATTCCTACAGCGGGTAAAACCCTTGAACAAATTATGGAAATTCTCATAGAGCGATCGCATTCGCAAAAACTAGTAGTGCGATTACATGACGGCGATCCCAGTTTATATGGGGCAATCCACGAGCAAATTATCGCCTTAGCCGCCGCCAATATTCCTGTAGAAATTATTCCTGGAGTCAGTGCCTTTCAACTCGCCGCCGCCCGTTTACAAGTGGAATTAACTGTGCCTGAATTAGTCCAGACGATTATTTTGACCCGTATGGGTGGACGCACTCATGTTCCAGAAGCCGAAGACCTAGCGAGCCTAGCCGCCCATCAAGCCTCTTTGTGTCTCTATCTCAGTGCCCGACATGTTGAGAATGCCCAGTCTAAATTAATGGCTCATTATCCTGCGGATACAACCGTTGCTATCTGTTTTCGATTGGGTTGGCAAGATGAGAAAATTTTAACCGTGCCCCTATCCGAGATGGCAGCTATTACCAAGTCTGAGCATTTAACCAGAACCACGCTATATATAATTAGTCCTGCATTGAGTGCAAGATATAGTGAGAATTTGGAGCGATCGCAACTATACAACACCAACCATAATCATCTTTTTCGCCATTAGTTAATTCTCTCAATTAAAAAACCGACAGAAATTAATAACTTCCATCGGTATACAAAAATTTTTCTACTTTCCCTACAAAATTAGCAACCTTAAACAGCCTCTATATCTTTTTCTCCAGTTCTGATCCGAATAATTCGCTCTACTGGAGTTACGAAGATTTTGCCATCTCCAATTTCGCCTGTGCGGGCAGCAGCAATAACTTTTTCCACAACCATATCAACTTGGTCATCTTCGACTACAATCTCAACTTTGAGCTTTTGCAAAAACTCTACAGTATATTCAGAACCACGGTAGCGTTCAGTCTGTCCTTTTTGACGACCAAAACCACGTACTTCAGACACTGTCATACCAACAACTCCAGCATTAACTAGAGCGATTTTAACTTCGTCAAGCTTAAAAGGACGAATAATTGCTTCAACCTTCTTCAAATTAACCCCTCCATGATCTTTTATACTTACTGTTAAATCGGAAACCGATTATTTGTGACCTAAGTTACTATTTTTTATAAATAGTTTTTGTTCGTTATGAGCTAAAAGCTTTAAGACTTTTTATCTTAATCTACGGCTATTATTGCAGATATTTGGGCGAAGAAATACCAGCCTACCCTCCCCAAAATGTATTTTATTCCTTTACTGCTGTTTTTACAGAGGTTATAAAACAGTGGTCAAAAAGGGGAAATAAAATATAGTTGGAAAGTCTAGGATCTAAAAATCTATGGTCAAAGTGATTATATTAATTGGAATTCCTGCCAGTGGTAAATCTAGTTTTGTCAATACCTTAGTTAATAGATATGCCAATCCCGTCAACATTATTTCTCCAGACTTTATCCGATCGCAACTTTATGGATCGGAATCAATTCAAGGAGATTGGCAAGAAATTTATGGGCAGATTAAACTTCAATTTCAACAATCCTATGCAGCCCAGAGATCGGTAATTTATGATGCTACTAATTGCCAAGTTCAATATCGCCAAGAAATTATTAAGCTTGTTAAAGATCTTGGATTTAATCACATTACGGGGATTTGGTTAAACGTACCTCTGTGGATTTGTCTACAGCGGAATGAGCGCAGAGTTAAGCCTGTACCTGAACCCATAATTTTAGAAATGTATAAATCTCTAATGCAGAGATCGCCCAGTTTAAGTGAAGGCTTTGACCATTTAATGATTAAAGAAGAAGGCACATTTGATGACTCTTTGCTTTGAGTATAGGCATTAAAAAACCCCCTATGTTATTGCCAGCAGGGGATTTGAGTGTATCAAGTTAAATTTAGGAAACCTTTAGAAGTTCCACATCAAAAATCAAAGTAGCATTAGGAGGAATTACGCCACCAGCACCTCTAGCCCCATAGCCAAGCTCAGGTGAAATAGTTAAAATTCGCCGACCACCGACCTTCATGGTAGATAGTCCTTCGTCCCAACCTTTAATTACTTGTCCAACCCCAAGGTCAAAATCAAAGGGACGGCTGCGATCGCGCGAGCTATCAAATTTAGTGCCATTTTCTAGGGTGCCAATATAATGAACCGTGACTTTATTACCTTTTTTAGGAGTAGCTCCTGTGCCAATGGTGATCTCTTGATATTTCAGTCCAGAGGCAGTAGTAATGGTTTCAGAAGGGGGCTTAGAAGCAATTTCAAAATTATTTGGAGTCATAGGAATTTGTGTGGGTTGAATTGGAGAGGCGATCGCTGTGGAATTAGTAGTAAATTGCGCTATTACCAAAACCAAAACAGCCACAAGCGTAATGCTAAAGCTGATTAGAATTTCTTTCATGAGATTTTTATAGGATTGATTTTTGTGAGGATTAGCTAAAATTCATTATCTATTCAGATATTATCGTAAATCCTGTCCTTCTTATAGAAATAGCCGTAAAACCCAACGGTTTTACCCGTGGGATATAAGGCGTTGAGCGAGAGCGAACAATCTACTTAGCTGATCGCAGATACCCTTACAAGAAACTGCGGTATAATGTAAGGTATGCAGAAAGCTTTCAAATACCGATTCTATCCAACTCCTGAGCAAGAAAC
>JBBQHY010000095.1:0-7723 GCA_038324415.1 Pseudanabaenales cyanobacterium
GTTAAGCAAATCTCTCACAGGATCAAAATATCGGGGGCTCAGTGGAAAAAAGAAAATGTCCCTCAAGTCCTATCTCATCGCATTGCCTATCTTAATAAATCACTGGTCATTTAGCCCCTCGCAAAAATGGGATGCTCCCGAGAAATCGTACTCAGGTTGCATATCATCGCTATCAGTTTGAACTTCAATTTTAGGAGATACCAGAAGGAGAGGTTGCTCAATATATTCCTAAGATTTAGTAAACTAATGAAGAAAGTAGTACTTAGCAGCTTAGGGCGGCATAATCAGGATTAACCTACAAGTAAGCTAAAATAAAAGTTCAAATTACAGTTACAGGGTATGGCAACTATGGCAATGACACTCACTGAAAAAATCCTAGCGCGAGCATCTAAACAGAGCAGAGCGCTACCAGGGGATAACATATGGGTGAATGCTGACCTGCTGATGACCCACGACGTTTGTGGACCTGGAACCATTGGCGTATTCAAAAAAGAATTTGGAGCGGATGCTAAGGTTTGGGACAAGGAAAAAGTAGTTTTAATTCCCGATCACTATATTTTTACTAAAGATGCCAGAGCTAATCGCAATGTGGATATTTTGCGAGAATTTGCCCTAGAACAAAATATTAAGTACTTCTATGACATCACTGATTTAGCTAACTTTAAGGCAAATCCAGACTATAAAGGCGTTTGCCATATTGCCCTAGCCCAAGAAGGACATACTCGTCCAGGGGAAGTTTTGTTTGGCACCGATTCTCATACCTGTAATGCAGGAGCCTTTGGAGAATTTGCCACAGGCATTGGCAATACCGATGCTGCCTTTGTCATGGGTACAGGGAAGCTATTACTTAAAGTTCCTGCTAGTATGCGCTTTACCTTTGATGGGGAAATGCCGCCCTATTTGCTTGCTAAGGATTTAATTTTGCAGGTAATTGGCGATATTGGTGTAGCGGGTGCTAACTATCGGGCTTTGGAAATTGATGGGGAAGCGATCGCTCAAATGAGTATGGAAGAGAGAATGACTCTTTGTAATATGGCGATCGAAGCAGGGGGCAAAAATGGCGTGATTGCTCCAGATCAGACTACGTTTGATTACGTTCAAGCCCGCAGTGATAAGCCTTTTTATCCACTCTATTCTGATTCAGATGCCGAATATTACTACCACAAACACTACGATGTATCTAAGCTAGAGCCTGTAGTTGCCAAGCCCCACTCCCCTGATAACCGTGCCACAGTCAGGGAATGCCGTGATGTCAAAATTGATCGGGTCTATATCGGCTCTTGTACAGGCGGAAAAATTACTGACTTTATCAATGCTGCTCAATTAATTAAAGGCAATCAAGTTAAAGTGCCAACCTATCTAGTACCTGCTACCCAAAAGGTATATAACGATCTATTTACGGAAAGCGTAGATGGGATATCCTTGGCTGAGATCTTCTTGCAAGCTGGATGTATTGAACCTGCTGCGCCATCCTGTGCGGCTTGTTTAGGTGGTCCTCAAGATACATTTGGCAGATTAAATGAGCCTGAAGTTTGTGTTTCCACAACAAATCGTAATTTCCCTGGACGGATGGGTAATAAACTCGGGCAAATTTATTTAGCTTCTCCATTTACGGCGGCAGCTTCAGCTTTAACTGGAAAGATCACCGATCCAAGGGATTTCATGTAGGATTAAATCGAAGAACAAGCTTAAAACCTAATAAAACTAAAGAGTGGGAACGCAAATGGGATCGGGGAAACTGCTTGGTTTACTTGGGACAGTAATTTATGTTGTTTTTACACTTTTACCTGATAGTAGTACCCAGATGCTGTCTTGGACTTGGGTGATATTTTGGCAAGCGGGTTTAGTTAGTATTGCTAGTATTAGTTTGCTGAATTTATGGCAACGGGAAAAGCCATTTTTTCTATTGGGAAACAATTTAGATTTGGCGATCGCCTTATTTTTTATATCTATTTGTCTGTCCACCATTTTTGCGCCCTTTCCCTATCAAGCAGTTTGGCAAAATTTAATAGTTTTAGGAATTTTTAGTAGTATTTATGTAATTTTTAACTATCTTAAAACTAGTAAAGATTTAGATAAATTAATCAGCTTTCAAGCCATCTTAGGATTGGTCGTAATTATTGAAAGCCTCTGTCTATGGATATTTCAAACCCTATTACCTGAGTTAAATAGACTAGATCAAATTGCCAAGTTGGGGGTGAAATTAGGATTTGACTTTTCTAATATTGAACTTAGGAATTGGGCACCTTTTGGACATCAAAACTATGTGGCGGGTTATTTACTTTTAATCATGCCGTTATTAACAGTTAAGTCCATTAACCAAACTGGAATTTGGCGGAAAGTTTGGGTTTTTGGAATTATCTTAGGCTTAATTGATCTCTACACAACCAGTTCCCGTGGAGGATTTTTGGGCTTAGTGGTGGTATTGCTCGCAGGGCTAGGTTTATTACTCTGGCAATCTTCTATTTCTAAGTTATGGGTATTTGGATCTGGAGTTGGGGCGATCGCAATTTTGATTATTCTCATTAATTTTAATAACCGTCTGCAAAGTTTAATTACTGGAATAGTCTCTGGCAGTGGTGAGTTATTCTTTCGGCAAATCACGAGCTATACGGGCTGGCAAATGGGACTGGCGCATATACCATGGGGGGCGGGATTAGGATCGGTTCCGCTCTTATACCAAAAATATCGTCCGCAGTGGGCTAATCGTGAGGCGGAGATGGTGTTTCAGCTTCATAGTACCCCTGCTCAAATTTGGGCGGAGTTAGGGATTTTGGGAAGTATTTCCACTCTTGTAACCTTGGTACTTTTAATCAGGCTGTTTATTAAATTTCATCGTTCGGAAGCGTGGCGATCGCAGAAGTCAGATCGAATTACAACCTATGGATTATTTGGAGGCATACTGGGCTTTAGCATTATGGCTTTGACGGACTTTCAGTTAGATATATTTGGAATTAGTGGCAGCTTGGCGATCGCTTTTGCGAGTTTGGCTTATTTAGGTCAGGTATATTTAGTAAATCCAACCTCAGATCAAAATATAGATATAGAAAGTCCAGAATTTAAAGATCAAATTAATAGGAAATCGAGGATATGGGTGGCACTGGTGGTCACTTTAAGCCTATTTGCGGCGATCGCTTGGCTGACTCCTATAAATATTGCTTGGCAGTCTTCGAGTACAGGATTCATTTTTTTAGATCGATTAAAAGCAAATCCCCAATCCGCCCAAGAAAACTTTAATAAATTTAATGAAAGACTCCAAATCTCTAATCAGTTAGCACCTTGGGAATCCTACTATCCCTACCAGTTAGGTTGGAATGTGGCAGAAATTGGACTTGAAAATCGGGCTATACTTTTACAGAAGAAAGGGCTAGAGTGGTTACAAAAGGGGATTGTGGCTAATCCCTATCAAGAATTTGGTTATAACAATGCGGCGTGGCTAAGTTTAGGAAATCAATTACCTCAGCAAGCTGAAACCTACTTCCGTAAAGCCTTAGAGTTGGTTTCTACCAAGCGATCGCTCAGACTAGGCTTAGGTATTAGTTTATTACAGCAGCAAAAACTTGAAGCAGGATTTAGAGCGATCGCCGAGGAGTTAAACAGAGATCCCATATTTGTAACTAGTCCCTTTTGGCAAACTCCCCAATGGCAAGCCCAACTACCGATACTGGTAGCTAAATCCCAGAGTTTAGACCCAAAGTTAAAGTTAAGTCAAACAAAATCTGCGATCGCTGCTGTTAGTTGGTGGGTTGGGAAATCGGGAGTGATCGCTGAGCTACGAAATTCAGGAAATTCTACTGCAATAAGTCTGGCAGATGCTTTAGATAATAAACCACAGATTACTAAACCTAAAACTCCTGCGGAACTAGCGATCGCTGCTTGGTATAGCAAAGATAAAAACCAACGCCCAAAATTATTACAAACTGCTTGGATTATTAAAAATCATGCCCTTCCCGATCAACAATCCAAAACTATGATTGATGCCATGATCGACAGAATGGATTCTGTACCTAGCTTTGATCAGTGGTTACGCCAACCTTTAGCGGCTAATAGTCCATTAATTTTGAAAACTCGGCGCACTCGTCAAGGGTTTAATGTCCTCAGTCGTCACACCGACGGGGTTACTCCCCAAGACTTTTTTAGTGTTCAAGAAAATGCCATGATTCAAACTTTCTTTTCAGATTTGTTTGGATAGGGAGAAATTGCTTTTAAATCGTTTTTATTATAATTTCTGAAAGGGGTGGAATAACCGTTGGCTACTGGTCTTCGGTCGGCTATGAGTTTAATGAGTCTAAAGGAGTTAGGGATGGTAAATTTGTTGGGCTGGCTTTGGATGAAGATAATCAATCTGATTTGACAGATGAACGGATTAAAACTTGGGTAGCCCAATTGAAGCAAGAGTTTGGTGTGTAATGGAGTGAAGAGAACCAATTTCTTTTCTGTAACTAAATCACTTAAAGTAACTATTTAACATTATGAAACTTAATACTATCAAACTAGATCTGAAAGTTCCCGAAATCTCTTGTGGTGGCTGTGTAAATGCGATTGCCAATGCAGTTAAGACACTCGATGCCAATGCTATTGTCCAAGGCAATCCAACCACTAAAATTGTGTCGGTAGAAACCCAAGCTTCTGAAACCGCAATCAGAGAAGCGATCGCCAAGATTGGCTACCCTGCTAATTAACCAACTGCGTCATTAGAGTTTTTTAGTTTAGAAATATTGATTTAAGGAAGTAAAAATGGATAAAATTACTCTGAAATTACGCGGGATGCACTGTGCCTCCTGTGCAAGTACCATTGAATCTACAACACGAGCCATAAATGGTGTTGCTAGTAGTAATGTCAATTTTGCCACTGAGCAAATAGCGGTTGAATACGATCCCAAAAAAACAAATTCTGATGCAATTCAAAAAGCGATCGCTGCCATTGGATACGAAGCAGTTATGCCAGACCATTCTGAAAAGGGGCAAGATGCAGAGAAAAAGGCAAGACTAACTGAATCCCAAGATTTAACCTGCAAGGTATGGATAGGGGGAGTAATTAGCGCAATTTTAGTTTTTGGTTCTATCCCGATGATGACAGGATTGGATATTCCATTTATTCCTGAATGGCTGCATAATCCTTTCCTTCAGCTTAGTTTGGCTCTGCCTGTACAGATTTGGTGTGGTAGTTCATTTTACATTGGTGCTTGGAAGGCTTTTAAGAATCATACGGCGACGATGGATACGCTGATTGCTGTAGGTACACTTGCGGCTTTTTGCTATTCGCTCACGGTAACTCTCAATCCTAATTTCTTTATCAGCCAGGGCTTAAATCCTGAAGTTTACTATGAGGTCTCTGTAGTTGTGATTACGTTGATTCTTTTAGGTAAACTATTTGAGAATCGAGCAAAAGGGGAAACTTCAGAAGCCATTCGTAAATTAATGGGATTACAAGCTAAAACAGCAAGGGTTCTGAGAGATGGTCAAGAAACTGATATTCCCATTGAGGATGTAGTAGTTGGAGATGTAGTTTTAGTCCGTCCTGGAGAAAAGATTCCTGTAGATGGAGAAGCGATCGCTGGTACCTCTACTGTAGATGAATCAATGGTGACAGGTGAAAGTATTCCCATTGAGAAAAAAGTGGGCGATCAAGTAATTGGCGCAACTATGAATAAGACTGGTAGCTTACAAATTAAAGCAAATCATATTGGCAAAGATACTGTTTTATCGCAAATAGTGAGTCTCGTGCAACAGGCACAGGGATCAAAAGCTCCTATTCAAAGACTTGCCGATTGGGTAACGGGTTGGTTTGTGCCTGTGGTTATTTCCATTGCGATCGCAACATTTGTAATCTGGTTCAATGTTATGGGGAATGTGACTTTAGCAACTATTTCGGCGGTAGGAGTATTGATTATTGCCTGTCCTTGCGCTTTAGGTTTGGCTGCTCCCACTTCGATTATGGTTGGCACTGGTAAGGGTGCGGAGAATGGGATTTTGATTAAGGATGCTGGCAGTTTAGAACTGGCTCATAAAATTCAGACGATTGTGCTAGATAAAACAGGAACTTTGACCGAGGGCAAGCCCACTGTTACTGATTTTGCCCTCACCCCCAACCCCTCTCTCAGAGAGGAGAGGGGAGAGAGAGAATTAGAATTATTAAAACTTGTGGCAGCGATCGAGCGCAATTCTGAACATCCTTTAGCTGAGGCAGTTGTGGAATATGCCAAACAGAAGAAAATTGAGCTGCCCGAAGTTATGGATTTCGGCGCGATCGCTGGCAGTGGTGTGCAAGGAAAAGTAAATAATGCTCTAACCCAAATCGGCACGAGACGATGGATGGATGAGTTAAAGATTGATACTAATCTTCTACATCAATATCAGGACTCTTGGGAGGCGGGCGGTAAGACTGTGGTATTAATCGCTGTTGATAATGTAGCAATGGGTTTAATTGGGATTGCCGATAAAGTTAAGCCTTCTTCTCAAACTACTGTTGCTGCTTTACAACGGATGAAAATCGAAGTAGTAATGTTGACAGGGGATAATCAAGCTACAGCCGAAGCGATCGCCCGTGAAGTTGGCATTAAGCGAGTCTTTGCCCAAGTGCGCCCCGAGCAGAAGGTGGCAAAAATTAAGGAATTGCAAGCTGAAAACAAGATCGTAGCGATGGTGGGTGATGGCATTAATGATGCTCCAGCTTTGGCTCAGGCGGATGTGGGTTTGGCAATTGGCACGGGAACTGATGTGGCGATCGCGGCAAGTGACATTACCCTAATTTCAGGAGATTTACAGGGAATTGTGACGGCTATTCAACTCAGTCGAGCCACTATTTCTAATATCCAACAAAATCTCTTCTTTGCCTTTATCTACAATGTCGCAGGGATTCCGATTGCGGCAGGGATACTCTATCCGTTCTTTGGTTGGTTACTCAGCCCAATTATTGCTGGTGGAGCGATGGCACTTAGTTCGCTTTCAGTGGTTACAAATGCTCTGCGCTTAAGAGGTTTCCAACCATCGGAAATTAAGTGACGAATATGACAAAATAGATTAAAACGCTATAAAATCAGGAGGATCAAAAAAAATGGCTTATCATGATTTCACCCTAGATACTGTTATTCAAAAGTTTAAATTGGAACAGAAATGGATTTCACTTTTCGCTACTACTGAACAAGTGATGCCAAGTGCATGGCTGCAAGAATCTTTAGGGCGGGGAAAAAATATAGCTATTCCCTCTGGCAATGAGAAGGCAAGGTCTGAATTTATAATTGCACCAATTATGCTAGAAATTGCTCAGTTATTTGGTAATTACATTGCGATTTATTCAGGTAAAAACCTAGATGTCGATCGAGAGAGGGGACTGACTGGAGAATGTGATTTTATTATTAGTAAAGGTGAGCAATCTTTTTCAATTCAGACTCCAATTTTGGCTCTGGTAGAAGCAAAGAAAGCAGATATAGAATTGGGTTTAGGGCAGTGTGTAGCTCAAATGGTAGGAGCAAAAATGCTCAGTAATCTTCAATCTCATACCCAAACTGATTACGACTATATCTATGGCTGCATAACAACAGGAGAGGATTGGCAATTTATGAAACTAGAAGCTCAAACTCTATAGAACCCATTTGATATCTTATAATATAACAAAAAGAGGTAAAAAAAGTTGTCAAAGATAGAATATACAAGCAGTTTGACCGATAATGAATGGTTGATTATTGAACCGTTGTTGCCGCAGAAAAAGAAGACACGACCA
>JBBQHY010000096.1:0-7638 GCA_038324415.1 Pseudanabaenales cyanobacterium
GTGTTTTTATTTTTGTATAGTAATTCAGATATTCTCTGTATGTATCTATTAAGAGTAATATTCATGGCTTTACTGAAAGATTGCCACTATTTTCTTGGGAACTAAATGAATATAGCTTATGACCAACAAAGCTTATAAAGACAATACAAGCAGCACTAACAACACGAGCAAAAATTGGCTGCCATCTTAATTCATTGACTAATAGTTGCAGCATTCCTAAATTTGCCAATAGACTATTTAAGGCAATTGCCGTAAATACAAGATATTGAATTACTCCATTTTTCCAGTAAACACCAAAAACATAATTACGGCTCAGAAAAAAATTGGTTGTGAGTCCGAAGAAGTAGCTAACACATAGTGCAGATACATAATAAACACCTAAATTCTGCAAAAATGCAAAAATGCTAACATCAACAATAGTTGCGATGCCTCCTGTTAGGAGATATCGACTAAATTGCTGTAGATTCTTTGGTAATTTATCTTGCAATGAATCTTTAGGTGTATGCATTTTATGATTTCTCTTATTGACATCTAAATTTATTTCTTCTGCATACTCTGTATCAGAATTCACTGACCAGAGATCGTGGTTTGCCAGACCCAGAACATTTTCTGCAGCCCAAACCCCCATTAATAAGCTGTGATCTTGGTTATTGTATTTAAATGATCCATAGCGTCCAATTAATTGCAGATTAGAAAATTGTGAAAGATAGTTTTGAATTGTCTCGATCGCTTCTCGATAGTTACCTGTATAAACTGGATATGTTCGTGGTAGTCGTAGAACAAAGCCATCAATTATTGATTCGTTACCTAGTAACTTAATTTGACGTAACTCAGCGATCGCGAGCGATATTAGTTTATCCTTAGATTCTTGCCATATAGTTTCATCATTATTGCACCAATATTCGCAACATAAAGGCGTTTGTAAACTTGATAAGTTTGGTAACATTTCTGGAGACCAGTTGGCAAAATTAGTAACTCTACCCAAGCGCACTTTTGCGTCATTTATATATAACCAATTATCAGGAAATAGTGATTCACCATCTACAATTAAATACACTAAAATTGTATTGCGAAATTGTAAAGATTGTGCAGCTAAAATCACTTCAGATGGTGGTGATGGTTGTAGTTGCTGTACTAGTAAATTTAGAGGAATTGATGAAATGACATGGCTACAATCAGTTAAAGATTCTATCCCTGTATTGCGATCGCGTAAAACAATGTTCGTAATTCCTGAGCCATTATGGTGGTAACTGATTACCTCTGTGTTGAGTAAGATGGATTGTTCTTGATCGTAGAGGCGATCGCAAATGAGTTCATATAGTTGTCCCGAACCTAATCTTGGAAACTGAAATTGATCGATTAAAGATTTGACCTTGCCGCTATTGCCAAAAATTGCTTTACGGACAGCTTTGCTGAGAGATAATCCTTTGATACGTTGAGCAGCCCATTCCGCTTCAATTTTAGTGCACGGAATTCCCCAAAGTTTCTCGGTATAACCTTCAAAAAAAATATTAAATAGACGCTTCCCAAATCTGGACTCGATCCATTCCGCGAAGTTTTTTGGATCGGGATTAGGAAAAAGTTGACTAAGTAAGTAAGAGTAAAGAATATTGAAAGTTTCTCCAATTCCTAAAGCAAATAAAACTTCCCTAGCATGAATTGGATAGCTAAAATATTTCCCCCCATAAAATATTCGCGTCAATCGTTTGACCGTAATCTGTTCATTTCCTAAAACATCATTCCATAAACTGATTACAGGGGCAAGCTTAGTAAAAAAACGATGCGGACCATAATCGAGGATGAAACCGCGAAAATTAATACTTTTTGCTAAGCCACCAACTTGGGTTTCTCGCTCTACAACCGTGATTGTTTTGCTGTGCTTCGATAGTGTGTAAGCAGCGGCAAGCCCAGAGGGTCCAGCACCAAGAATAAAGGTATGAGGTGTCTGTGAGTCTACGGTCATATATTCTGTTATTATTTATGCGATGTTACCCCATTGTCATCAAAAAATAGAAGATATTTATGGGAAAGTTTTTCTGCCATTTTTAACATAGAAATATTTCTTAAATAAAGTTTTTTATACATGAGAACATTCTTAAAAAGATCATAATAAAAAAGAATTACCTCTAGAATTACTAAGTTAATGGGATCTCAATTGGGCTATGTCATTTTAATAGTCTAATAGGCTTAATCTTTAAACATTTTCTTAACCTTTTTAATAATGGCGATTAAATGCTAACCTCTGAAGGATTAAAGCTATTTAAGTACTGGCAAAATAGTCATGTTGGAAGATAACAAGAAGGATCAGCATAGATTATTTTTAGGGCTAGCGATCGCCTTTCTCCTGCGTCTAGGATTTATGTCTGTGCCCTATGCTTTCTGGATTGACATGGGCACTTTTAGAGCATGGGCGATTGGCTTGTCTAGTCATGGGCTGAGTAATTTTTATAGTTCGATGTGGAGTGACTATCCGCCGGGCTATATGTATATTTTGTGGTTGACTGGTAAATTTTATACCCTTTTCGATCCTTACCTTCAACACACAAATCAAATATTGTTGATTGCACTAGTTAAAGTTGTCCCTGCGATTGCGGATATCGGTTCTGCCTTGATGATTTGGCTAATTCTTAAACCACAGGTAGTTGGCTCTGTTGCACAAACTTCTTCTTTACTTTACGCCTTTAATCCTGTCACAATTTTTGTTTCGGCAGTATGGGGACAAGTTGATGGTGTACTTAGCTTCTTGATGTTGGCAGTAATATGGCTGTTGAGGCAAGATAAATTTGCGATTGCTGGCGCGATTGGAGCTGTGAGTGTAATTGTTAAACCTCAAGGGCTATTTTTGTTGCCAATTTTTCTGCTATCTCAATGGGATAAGCGGAAATGGTGGAAATGGGTGGTGACGATCGCCGCAAGTATGATGATTATTTGGTTAATAGTTTTACCCTTTGTGTGGACGTTGGTAAATTTTACAGAGGTCAAAGTATTACTATCTTCAGTGCTCTTGCCGTTCAAGTTTCTCTATAACCAGTTTATGTCTGGGGCATCTACCTATCCCTACGCTACTGTTAATGCTTTTAATATTTGGGCAGGTGTAAATTGGAAGCCCGATAGCACAGAATTATTTGGGTTAAGTTATCGATTGATTGGTTTGGGTTTGTTGAGTACAGTTTTAGTTTGGATTGGTATTTTTTTGCGCAAACATCCCGATGGCATTTTTTTGGCAACGGCGGTAGTTTTGCTAGCTGTATTTATGTTTCCCACTAGAATGCACGAGCGTTATATTTTCTATGCGATCGCTTTTCTTGCTATTTCTTCTGCCCTACAACCTGCCCTGCGTTCTATTTATTTAGGGATAACAATGACAAGCCTTGTTAACATTGGTTTTGTCTTTGTTAGATACAACCATGAAAAGTTTTTTTATACTATTCCTAATAGCTGGAATCAAAGCTTAATTTTATTAACTGCTATTTGTAACTTAGGCTTATTTTTAGCATTAATTAGTTATACAGGTAATTACGCTATGTCTAAAATAGATAAACCTCCTCATGTATCAACTTTACAAATTAACTAGATCGACTTCTATCTTTTACAGACTTTTATCGCCTTTTATCGAATTTTATAGAGGAATAACGCATTTTGGAAACTCCAGACTTCATTCACAAAGATAAAGTTAATGACCTAAGTCATTGGCAATTATTAATTGGGAGTTTAATCATATTTGCGATCGCCCTTGGTTTCCGTCTATGGCATCTAGATGCTATTCCTGTTCCAGTATTTGATGAAGTCTTCTTCCCTAAATTTGCCGCCCAATATCTAGATGGCAATCCAGAATGGGAGGGGCATCCACCGTTGGGCAAATATTTAATCGCCTTGGGGATCACAATATTTGGACGCAATGCCCTTGGCGATCGCATCATGGAAGCTCTATTTGGCTCTTTGATCCCTGTCCTACTAATTGGCCTGGTCTATTTACTTAGCTCTCGGCGATCGCTGGCTATTTTAGGGGGTATGTTCTTACTGCTAGATGGTTTATTTTTAGTAGAGTCACGATTTAGCTTAATTAATATTTTTTTGGTAGCCTTTGGCTTATCATCACAGATTTTTTTGCTAGGAGGCTTAAGACAAGAAGGTTACAGACGGACTCTACTACTTTGCTTATCTGGAATTATGCTTGGTGCCAGTCCTGCGGTTAAGTGGAATGGATTAGGCTTTTTGTTGATGGTAGTGCTACTTATGGGCTTGGTTTGGATAGTGGCATTGCTATTTCCTCAAAATTTACCAAAATTAGGAATCCTCGCTAAGATTCATGATCTGCATTGGTGGGAATATCCTCTAATTCTTGTGATTATGCCTGCCCTGATCTATATTGCGCAGTGGGTGCCTCATCTGATGATGAATGCGGGGGGAGTACCATTTTTTTGGAAAAGTTTTGTGGCGATGCATCAACATATTCTGTGGTGGCATAGTAGCGACCAAGTAGTAGGTGATGCTACTACACCCGCCCATCCCTATTGCTCTAGCTGGTTTTCATGGGCAGTAATGGCTAGACCACTTGGCTACTTCTTCAAAAGCGAAAATAATATATTCATTGATGTCCATGCCCTAGGCAATCCTATCCTTTGGTGGTTTTCCACAGCTTCAGTTTTGGGTCTATCTATATGGGGACTAAGACGTTTTCAGGGTGTGACCGCCTATCTTTTAATTGGCTATGCCGCTAATTATTTACCTTGGGTGATCGCCAAACGTTGTTTATTTTTATATCATTACATGAGTGCCCTAACTTTTAGCATAATTGGCTTAGCTGTGATTACTGACCTATTATTGCGACAAAAACAATGGCGGTGGCTGGGTGTTGGCATTATCCTAGCTGTGCTTACTTCTTATTTCTTTTTTCTGCCGATTTGGTTGGGGCTGCCCCTTTCAAGTTCAGGGTTTTATCAAAGAATGTGGTTTATGCCCGATGGTTTGGCAGGTTTCAATTGGATTTAAGGAATTTCTGCTTGCTGTATACCTAGTCTCTGCGTGTAGATTTTGCTTTAGTTGCCAGCACTCTTTAAACATTTTTAAAATTACCCCTAAATTTGCCCCTGTTTGTACCCCAAATCGACGAGGAAAGTGGCGTACAGGAATTTCTATGCGCTTAAATCCTGCTAGTTGCCATTTAATCAATAACTCGCCACTGAAAAGAGCACCATTGGCTTTAACAGGCTGAATATCGAGATAGGCACGGCGAGGAAATAACTTAAAGGCGCAGTCCATATCTTTGACATTTAAGCCAAATAAAACTCGCATGAATAGATGATACCCCTTGGCATTTAACGATCGCATTATTGGATCTGCCCGTTTTTGACGATAACCAATTAAAATCAATTCTTTATTAATTTCTAGTTGGGGAAGAAACCGATCAAGGTCAGCAATATCAAACTGGCGATCGCTATCCATTAAAAAAATGTATTCTCGGCTGGCAAGGTCAAAACCACTACGGAGAGCGGAACCATAGCCCAAATTCTTACTATGGGTAACCACTTTCAAGCGTGGATTAGTTTGGGACAGACATTCTAGAATCTCACCCGTTGCATCTGTAGAGCCATCATTCACCACAATTATTTCAAAGTCAATTTCATAATTAACAGAGCGATCGCTCATATAAGCCTCAACTTCTTGAATAGTTTGCTCTATATTTTCAGCTTCATTCAGTGCGGGTAAAACTACAGATATGGCGATCAGGTTGAGCATAAATTTCAGGTTTATCTACGATGATTAAAATTTTTATCTTTTAGTCCCCAAATATCCTGCTGATCGGATTTGGATTGTTAACTATAGATGGTCAAAGTATACCCAAATGACCTAAAGAGAAATCAGGTAAATCTTTATATTTGCTTTTCTGCTAAAGATCGTTGATGTTAGGGAGAGATTGGAATAAACACAGATCGATTGGCTAAAGCACTGCGTGGTAGAACTCTCATTACTTCTTCCGCAGTTGTAATCCCTCTTATTACTTTATCAATTGCGGCAATCCGAAAAGAATCAAAATCAATCTCACTCAAATAGCGGTTCATCTGGGTAATGTTACCTTCGTAGATAATACGACGGACATCATCATTTACATCTAATAATTCCACTACCGCTTCGCGCCCCAAATATCCAGAGCCCAGACATTTTTCGCAGCCTTTACCTTTGCGCCAATTTGCTCCAACCTCATCTCTGCCTATACCTAAAGCCTTTAGCTCTAAATCCGATGGTTTGTAGGGATGGGCGCAGTATTTGCAAATTTTGCGGACTAAACGCTGTGCCACAATACCCAGTAAGGCATCACTAATTAAACCAGGATCTGGTCCTAAATCTTTCAGCCGAGGGATGGCACTGGCGGCATCATTGGTGTGCATTGTGCTTAAAACTAGGTGCCCAGTTAATGCCGCTCTAATTACGGTTTCGGCAGTTTCTGGGTCTCTAACTTCGCCCACCATCACAATATCTGGGTCTTGGCGTAAAATTGCCCGTAGCCCTGCCGCAAAGGTCATCCCTGCTAGTTCATGGACTTGAGTTTGGGTAATATTGGGCAGAATATATTCCACAGGGTCTTCTACGGTCACGACATTTACCTGCTCTGTGGCGATCATCTGCAAGCTCGTATATAGGGTGCTAGTTTTACCAGAACCAGTGGGACCAGTCATAATAATTAATCCTTGGGGCTGTTGTAGCCAACTACGGTAGGTATGTAAAGCCCGGGTTGTAAATCCTAAGCCTTCAATATTGCCTGTAAACGGATTCCGCCGTGGTAAAAGCCTTATTACGACTTTTTCGCCGTTGACGCAGGGCAGGGTGCTAACTCGCATATCTAAGTTGGCACTTTCCGTATTTTCTTCGGTATAGCTTTTACCAATTCTGCCATCTTGGGGGCGACGACTTTCGGCAATATCCATGTTACACATGACTTTGAGGGCAACGATAATGCGACGGCTGACCTCTAGGGGGAGGGTTTTAATATCCCTAAGAATCCCATCAATGCGACAACGAAATCTTAAACCTTCTTCGGTCGGCTCTAGGTGAATATCACTAGCGCGGTGCTGCATTGCCACGGAAATTAGGGCATTAATGCGTCGAGTTTGGTTGGCAGCTTTGGATAGATAGTGATCGGTAACTTCACGAATATCTATTTCTTCGATTTCACCTGTGAGCGGATTAATGAGGCGATTGGATGTGATACCTGAAGAATCGGGCAGATTTTGGGTGCGAAACCAAGCACGATAACTTTCTGAGGAAATGGGGATGATTTTGATGGCTGTATGGGTACGATCGCTCAAGGTTTTAAGCAGATCAGAACTAATTTCTACAGGACTCCCTAAGTAAAAACAACTCTGCCATAGAAGTAAGGGGATCAAAGGAGGAAGAGCGTTGCGTTCTTCAAATTTCTGGAAAAAGCGTTGATTTAATTCCGCATCTAATCCATCTATCCCTAGGTTGCCATTGGCATTCACTAAAATACTGAGAGCTGCCTCACAGGTAGGGATTTGATTACTCCTAAGTTGTTTCCATATTGATTGGGAAGATGCCTGCATATTTCAAGGTTTAGGTCATGCGATCTAGAGTACGGTATTGAATGGCTTCGGCGACGTGGGTGGGAGTGAGTAACTC
>JBBQHY010000097.1:0-7615 GCA_038324415.1 Pseudanabaenales cyanobacterium
TAGCAATATCTGAATCAAAACCATTCAATTCAGCAGAGTTTACAGGGCTTTGCTGAAAAGGTTTACTTGACATCACAAAAGCGATCGCCGCCCCAATCCCACCAGAAACTATAGCGATAATAATAAAAAAGAGAATTGCTTTGGATTTAGGACGAATTTTGGGCTTTTGTTTACCTATAATAGTGTCCTTGCCGATATCACTACGCTTTTTTATGGTTGACACAGATAATCACTACTCCTCAAAGTTATATTATTTTAAACTATGTCTAAGCAAATAAGCTAGCTCTGGGCAAATATACTACTGCCACATCCATAACGGAACCCCATTACTTTCGATCTCAAACTGGAGGCGACCAAAGGTAGCATCAAAACTTGAGCCAGGTAGGAACCTATTTAGGAATGGCTTTGGGGGTTTAATCGTAAAAAACTTGGTTGTTATAGGATTTAATCCCACTAGTTCTGCTGCCCACCGCCGCGCATCATCTTCGGAACCGAGGCGATCGACTAAACCTAGTTCTACAGCTTGCTCTCCTGTAAATACCCGACCATCAGCAAATGATCGTACCGTGGCAGGACTGAGGTTTCGACCTTCAGCGACAGTATTCACAAATTGGTTATAGCTGCTATCAATCAGGCTTTGGAGAATAACTCTTTCCTCGGCAGTTATATCTCGGTCAAATGCCAAAATATCCTTATAGGTACCAGATTTAATTACCTTAAAAGAAACTCCAATTTTCTCTAATAATTTTTCAATATTATTACCACGTAAAATTACACCAATGCTGCCCGTAATCGTGCCGGGGTTTGCCATGATGTGATCCGCACCCACACCGATATAAACGCCGCCAGATGCTGAAATATTACCAAAACTAGCAATAATTTTAGTTTTTTCCCGAGTCCGTTTCAAGGCATCATAGATTTCTTGGGAATCACCTACGGTACCTCCAGGGCTATCAATTCGTAAAACTAGAGCGAGAAAGCGTTTTTGCCTTACAAATTCTAAAGCTTCGAGGACACGTGAACGAGTAGAGCCACCGATCGCTCCAGAAACTTCAATGCGGGCAATGGTTTTTTTAAACTTACCTTGGAAAAAATTCATGTGATTATATTTTACTTATCTAGTATTGATTTGAGAGTTAGCTTGAACATACATTGCTGACAATTTCACCATAAAGTTAAGTGACTGGCTAGCATTCATAGAACTAAAAGGGTATCTGACTGAACTGGAATATTTAGTCAAGGTATCACGAGTTAATAATTTCATCGAATTATCCAATTGCACAAATTACATAGACCAGACTGAAAAAAGGCGGTCATCGGTGTTAGTAAATTCAATTAATTCACTATCAAAATGCCGCTTATCATTGTTAATTCGGTTATAGGTTTGGCTCACAAGCTTGCGATCGCCTTCTAGTATCTGTAAAAACATTGAATCACCATTGCAAAGCATCCCTGTAATCGCAGCAGTATATTTATTTTCTTCCGACTTTTGCATGATATCGAGTAAGTCTGGATACTCCAGATTAGGAGCTGCATAGCTCAAATAAAACAACCTAGATAATGACATGAATTTTTATTATTTTTCTCTGATGGTTGCATCTTAGCTCATGAACTCAGCCTAAGATGTTTAAGATACTCCCTTCCCACCATAGAAATATACACAGATTAAATGGGGTTAAGGGGCGAAGCCCCTTCGTGGGGGCGCATCCCCCACACCCCCAAAAGACTAATCTTTGACTGGAAGGGAGTAGCTCAGGAGCTAGTTGAGATTTGAATTGGTGAAGGCTCGGGCTAGAATTCATATGCGGGTATACAATTTTCGTCTACTAGATACCCTTTATTTGTCGATCACTGTAAATCCAATTGGACATTTTATATCTTGAATAAAGTTGCCGACTTTAATAAATCTGGCTCTAGGTATAATCTGTTCAGGTTTCTGCTTGCCTTGACAAACCAAAGATGCGATCGTGGCTTCTCCTGTAGGCACTTGTGTTAGGTAGGAAATTCCAATAAAAGCAGTTTGATCCTGATCTGGATTTTTAAGGATTGCTAAGGCTTGCACAATAAATTTAGAATCGATCGCCTCAATTTTGTAATTAAAAACCTCACTATTAATTTCTGTACCAAAGCCTAAATCCTCTAGTTTGGTGCCAAATTGACTATTTTTAGCAAAATAATCTGTCTGTGCCTGATGAATAGTGCTTAATACAGTTTGAGCTTCAGTTTGAATGCGTCTGACTTGGCGGGCGATCGCTTCTAGCTTGGCTTGAGCTTGAATATCAATAATTTTAATGCTGTCGGGAATAGTGGTTTGATCTGAGACTTTTTGCAATAAGGTCAAAATCTCGATCGCTTCATTTTTAACTTTATCCACATAAAAAATTCTGCCATCAGATGTAATTGCTACTTCAATATCAGGATTACTGTCAGCCGTAGGAAACTTGACCTGCCATCTGCCGATGAAGTTTTGATCGGGTAAAGAATTGGCTAAACTGGTTTGAGCGATCGCTCCTAAATTACTTCCCAAATAACTAATGCCAATACATATGCCGATGAGAAAACCTTTTAAATACAGTTTCACAAAACTACTTTTCCGCAACTACATCTAAAACTATATCGACAATCTTCTGAGATGCTCCTCTTTGTCCGCAAATTGCTTTGAGGCGATCGCGCATAATTTCTAATTTTTCAGGATGTTCTAGCAAGTCAAATAATACTTCTCCCACCTGTTGCGAAGTTAAATGCCCAAATAGTTCTGGTACAACCTCTTCTCCCGCCCAGATATTCGCCCACGCAAACAGTTTTTTCTTTCCATCTTTAGGACTGAGAAAAGACTTAATCACAAAGTAATTTATCAACTTCGCAAATCCTGTCCCCACAATTGGTAAATTTGCCAAAATCCCCCCAATTCCATCCCAGCTCCGCATGGCATCAAGTTGATTGGTTGGTAACACAATTAGCATTGGCACGCTTAGAGCAGCTAGTTCGGCAGTATTCGCCCCAACGGTAGTTAAGCAAAGCCGACAGTCTTTCCATAAATCGTAGGCAGGAAATTTGGTGTAAAGTTCCACATCGGTTCCTGCTGCTGTTCTAAGAAAGGGAATTGGCTCATTAATTAAAGTCGCTGTGGCTCCAATTACCATATCTACAACTGGATTCGGCTCGGCATATTTAGCTAACTTTTCAGGTGTGAGGGTTGGAGCGAGGGCGATCGCAAATTGTAAATCGGGTAATTTAGATTTCAGATAATCGGCGGCTCCCAACATTAATGGCACTCCCTGCATGAGCTTCATTCCTTTTGAGCCAGGCATTATGACTATTTTGGATCTTTGGTTTAACTCTTGTTCGGAAGATATAACTTCTTGATCCACCATCAAATCCCCAACCACCGTGACTTTGTTCGCATATTTATCAGGAATTTTAATGCTGGCATTGCGTATGGCATAGCGATCGCCCCAACCAAGCCACCGTGCCTCCCATTCAGCATAAATTAAGGTTTTATATCCCAACCGCTTGCCAATAATGATCGGAAAAATCTGATCGCCACCCAGAAAAATCACAATCCCATCCTGATGCCAATCCCAACTGCTAGGAGTACGATTCCAAATTAGGAAATCAAAAAAGTATTCGGGAGCCAAAACTCGATCCACATACGGAAAATTTTGAGCAATATTGGCTTCATTGCCACTAGCATGGGCGCAGGGTGACAAAACAATGGATATCCGAAAGTTAACTATTTCTGGTCTTTTTCCTAATTCTCGAAGCACGGGATATACCCAAGTTGTCAGTTCACCAGGGGCATTGGAAAGAATTAAAATATCTGTTATTTGGTTCATCAGTTGGAGTATAAAAGCATAAATTCGTGAGGACTAGCTGCTCATAAATAATATTCCCTAAATCACTACCAGATAAGTTTTAAAAGTATCAGATGGAACCATTAACCCATCTTCCTCTAAGGCTGCCGTGTAACCTGCGATCGCCTCTTTGATATTTGTAAGAGCTTCTTGTTTCGTTTTCCCCTGACTGACGCACCCATTTAAATTAGGACATTCCACAATCCAGTTGCCGTTTTCATCTTTATACAAAATCACTTGCCGCATAGTTGGTAAAAATTTACTGATTATTTTCTAATTAGGACTTTCGCACTCAATTTTACAGAAACTTAGTGGGAGGGAGTTTGAGGGCTTCGCCCTCAAACTCGCTTTAAATATAGGTTTTCTTTGTATGCTGCGTAAGTCCTACTAATGCTTCTAATTGAGTATTTGTAGCCTGACCAAATTGCCCAAAAATCCGAGCAAGTTCAACAAGTTGGGCTTGAGTTTGCAATACTGCGGCTCTAATTTGGGTATTCTCATTTGTCGCAGCTTCTATTGATCTGGCATTACTATTCGCGATCGCCTCAGTCTTCGCTATATTTTCTCGTATTTCTGCCATTTCTTTCTCGCTTTTCTCTCTTTCAAGATAAAGTCGTCTGCATTTCTTCAAAAGACATTTATTTTCTCCTTGAATATTTTTCTATATTTTAATGGAGTTAGAAGTTTATTTAAATCACTGAGTTGGATTTAGAAGCTTATCCAATTCCATAACTTTCAAAAAAAGAAGTTACGATCGCCAAAATAATAAAATAAATAATAAAAATGAAATTTAAGATCAAAAAAGGCAAGTTCTAGATAATTTTTCTAGGCTCGCCTTTACAAACTTAAATCTCTTGCAATCTTGTTAATAGAATAGGACAAGTAGCATTCACTCGAACGTAATCTGAAACTGAGGTTCCTAACAAACGATCTAAGTCAGGAATTCCTTTAGCGATCGAGGGACGGCGATCGGGAGAACCCAGAACTAAGAGGCTAGTATTGCTCTCTTCAGCTGCTTTGCAGATTCCTTTAGCGATGTCTCCAGTTGATATAAATATTTTATGGGGAATATTCAACCGCTTCAGTTTTGCGATCGCCTTATCCGCCATAGGATCAGATTCTTCTTGCTTCTTAACTATTCTTACTAGAAAGATCATGGCATCCTTGAGTCCGTTTATAAGTGCGATCGCTTGATCCAAGGCATTTTGACCCGAACTAGAATCATCCAATGCCACCATCACATTCCGAATACTCTTGATATAGACATCATCTTTAACTAAAAGCATCGGCGCAGAGGCAAGTTGAAACACATAAGTGCAAACCGAATTATTTAAGATCGACTGCAATCGACCCATGCCCCTAGAACCCATCACTAATAGATTTGGCTTAAGTTCATCCGCTACTTGGCAGACAATATCTTTTGGCTCACCTTCTTTTAAGATAGCAACGGAACTATTGCCACTCCCTAGTTTCAACTCTGCTCGTTCTTTTTCTAATATTTTCTCTCCTGCTAAACGGTATTCAGTCACACCTTCAGCAGTTGCTTGCATCGGAATCGCATGGAGAATCGTAATCTGACTACGTTGCATACTAGGTAGCTGTAACAACATATTCATCATTTCCCGCGATCGCCCCGATCCATCCACAGTCAACAAAATATTTTCAAACATAAAATTCTAAATTATTCTAAATTTTAGATAGAGGAATAGGATCATATTAAATAATCAACAGGCGATCGCCCAAGTAAAAGACTTAAAATGTTGCTTATCTTAAAGATTAAGTATATTTACACAGCTAACGAGTAACCATCCAATGAGTATTTTCACCCTCCAATCCATCAAGAAAGATTTTGGCATCAAAGAAATTCTCAAAGATGCCAGCTTTAGTCTTGGAAACTTCGATAAAATTGGCTTAATTGGTACCAATGGTTCAGGAAAATCTACTCTCTTAAAAATGATTGCAGGGCTAGAATCCATCGATAGCGGTCAGAGAATCGTCAATTCAGGCACAAAGATTGTCTATTTACCACAACAGCCCAACCTAGATGAAAATTTAACAGTACTAGAGCAAATATTTCATGTCAAAGCCGATCCTAAAAATCCAAACTGGGAAGATAACTGGGAAACTGAAACCAACGCCAAAATTATTCTGACCAAATTGGGTGTAACTGACTTTAAGGTAAAAATTGGCAACCTATCGGGAGGTTATCGCAAACGCATTGCCCTCGCCACCGCTTTACTGGATGAGCCTGATGTTCTACTCATGGATGAACCTACCAACCATTTAGATGCTCAATCTGTAGAATGGCTGCAAGGTTATTTAAACAAGTTTCGGGGCGCAATTCTCTTAATTACCCACGATCGCTACTTTTTAGACAAAGTGACAAATCGCATTCTAGAAATAGACCGAGGCGATTTATTTTCCTACAGTGGCAACTATTCCTACTACCTTGAAAAAAAAGCAATGGCAGAGGAATCAAACCTAAATACCCAACGTAAACACAAAGGCTTACTCAGAAGGGAACTAGAGTGGTTAGCAAAAGGACCAAAAGCTCGCAGCACCAAGCAAAAAGCCAGAATCGAACGGGCACACGCTCTAAAAAATACCGAATTTAAACAAGCCCAAGGCAAGATTGATATATCCACAGTTGGGCGGCGCATTGGCAAAAAAGTTGTAGAAGTCCAAAATATTTGTAAGGGCTACGGCGATCGCACCTTAATTAAGGATTTTAATTACGAGTTTTCACCCGAAGACCGCATTGGCATTATCGGTAGCAATGGCGCTGGTAAATCCACCCTTCTCGAAATGATTATTGGTAAATTGTCGCCTGACACTGGCACCGTTGAAATTGGCTCCACTATTCACATTGGCTATTTTGACCAGCACTCAGAACCCCTAGACACCGCCCAACAGCAAAGAGTAATTGACTATCTCAAAGAAGAAGGCGAGTTCATTAAAATTTCTGACGGCACCGAAATTAGTGCTTCACAAATGCTAGAGCGATTCCTATTTCCCGGCAACCAACAATATGCTCCTATTTCTAAGCTATCAGGAGGTGAGAAGCGGCGATTATTTCTACTGCGAATTTTAATGAGTGCCCCCAATCTCCTGATTTTAGATGAACCTACCAACGATCTAGACGTGCAGACCCTAGCCGTTTTAGAAGAATATCTCGAAGACTTTAATGGCTGTGTTGTCACTGTGTCACACGATCGCTATTTTCTGGATCGCTGTGTAGATACAATTTTAGAGATTGAGACAGGCGGAAACATTCGTTCTTATCCTGGCAACTATTCCACCTATTTGGATTTCAAAAAACAAGAAGAAGAGGAAAACAATCCCAAACCTACCCCAAACAAAGGTAAATCTGGATCTAAATATGCCAAGCCCAAAAAATTATCCTTTAAACAAGCCCACGAATTAGAAATATTAGAAGCTAAAATTCCCCAACTTGAAGCTGAAAAGATAGCGATCGAAAAAACTCTCTACGATTCGCCCCCATCTGGTTTTAGTGAAATTCAAAAACTTTCTCAAAAGCTTTCTGAAATAAATCACGAAATCGAAAAAGGCACTGAACGCTGGGTAGAATTATCTGAATTAACGACATAATCGATATCAAAAAATTGGGAGCATCCCATTTTTGCGAGGGGCTAAATGACCAGTGATTTATTAAGATAGGCAATGCGATGAGATAGGACTTGAGGGACATTTTCTTTTTTCCACTGAGCCCCCGATATTTTGATCCTGTGAGAGATTTGCTT
>JBBQHY010000098.1:0-7604 GCA_038324415.1 Pseudanabaenales cyanobacterium
TAAAACTAGTAAGGTCGGTATCAAGACCAAACGACTCAAGGCTGGCTGGAACAACAACTATCTTAGGGATATTCTGAGGAACTTAAACATAGTCACTGTATGAATTTCGTTAATTGTTAAGAAACATGTGCGGTTGCCCTAAGCATTCTAATATCTCGCATTGTGATAGCTTTAGATTCGGTATAGCAAGCTATTAGTATTCATGAGTTTTATCTGGTTATCGGTTTTGGTCTTCCAAATTCCTTTTGTTTTGATTCTACTGCGACGTTTAAGTTCTGCTCCCAGGCGGATTCCTGCCCTAGTACCAGTTGATCCCCAACTAGCTCATCATAATTCTGATAGCTCATCTGGTGTCACAATTGTCATCCCTACCTTAAATGAAAGATTGCGCTTACCTGATTGTTTAGAGGGCTTGCGATCGCAACAGGGCGTAGATGAAATTATTGTGGTTGATAGCCGTTCCCAAGATGGCACCCCCGAATATGTGCAGGAACTGCAAAAGGACTATCCGCTTAAACTGCGACTAATTACCGATGATCCTTTACCTACAGGTTGGGTGGGCAGACCTTGGGCATTGCATACAGGTTTTTTGAATTCCAGTCCTGAAAGCCAGTGGATACTAGGGATAGATGCCGATACCCAGCCTCAAATTGGTTTAGTTCCAAGCCTAGTCCAAAAAGCGATCGCCGAAAACTACGATATGGTATCGCTCTCACCCAAATTTATTTTAAAAACCATAGGTGAGCAATGGCTGCAACCTGCTTTACTCGTAACTTTGATTTTTCGGTTTGGGGCAACGGGCGACCCTCAGCAATTTAGCCCAGATCGAGTTATGGCAAATGGACAATGCTTTCTGTCCCGTCGATCTATGCTCGAAAAAATTCAGGGCTATGAAGGCGCAAAATCTTCCTTCTGTGATGATGTTACCCTTGTGCGATCGGCAGCCCAACAGGGAGCAAAGGTGGGATTTTTAGATGGAGCAAATTTAATCCAAGTGCGGATGTATAACTCAATGCAAGAGACATGGACGGAATGGGGGCGATCGCTGGATCTAAAAGATGCGGCTAAACCAATTCAAACCCTAGGTGATTGTGTCTTACTTTTGGCAGTTCAGGGCTTACCGCTGCCATTATTTCTATCTTTAATATTTCTGCATTTTGAGCCAAGTCTAGTTACGCAGTCTTTACTATGGCTGAACGGCTTTTTAGTCTTGATCAGATTTTTATTAGTTTTGGGAATTCGGAGTAGCTATACCGAATTGGGCTTGATTTTCTGGCTATCTCCCCTTGCTGATCCTCTAGCGGTATTGCGAATATGGCTATCAGCTTTAACTAAACCCAAAAAATGGCGAGGTCGAGTCTATGGGTAATGGGAAATCTTAAGGTGAATTAAGTTAAGTAGCTATCCCAATTATGAAATGTTAAAATCCAATTAATCATAGATACAGGCCGTAAAAAATTAATCTATAAAAATATTAAAAATCATGGATTTTAAAATAATTCTAGTCGGATTAACAGTGTTGTTTACGATCGCCTGTTTATTCTTTGGTACCCGCAATGGCTTTTACAATTCCGATAAATATCATGGCAATGGCTCTGCCCACTAAAACTGCTTCTAAGATTTAATTGCCAATTTATTGCAAGCAAGATTACAAATCAAACTGCAACATTGGCATCTTTTAGGGGATTACATCCAACTAGTAAAAAAGAGCAAGCCTAACTAGGATTACTCCCTTCCCACCATAGAAATACACACAGTTTAAATAATGAGGTTAAGGGGCAAAGCCCCTCGTGGGGGCAGCGCCCCCAAACCCCCAAAAGACTAATCTTTGACTGGGAAGGGAGTATGCTAAAAAATATAGATATATTCAATTAAATAACTGCCGTGGATAACTTTGCGATCGCTACTTTTGCACTCAGCCTAGTTTTAGGCTTAATGATCTTTCTGAATATTTTCCGCATAGTTTTAAGTTGGTATCCTCAAGTTACCCTTACGCAGTTTCCTTTTAATTTAATCTTTATTCCCACCGAACCACTTTTAGTTTTACTACGCCGAATAATTGCGCCCATTGGGGGGGTGGATATTAGCCCAATTATTGGTGTCGGGATCTTTAGCTTAATTCGGGAACTCTTGATCGGACAGCAGGGAATTTTAACGATGATGCAGTTTAATTAAAAATTTAAGTAAATCCCCAATTCAGAAAGATTACAATGCAGATTCGCCGTTGCTTAAGTTCGACTCAAGATTATCCGATCGCTCCCGCCAATTCCCAGCCCGATAATATTCTGGAAAAAATAGTGTGGCATAAGGAAAAAGAAGTAGCTCTAGCACAGCAAAATTTTGCTCTAAATGCAGCGATTAGCTATCTGAAATCTGCTCCGCCTGTGAGGAATTTTAGCCAAGCCTTGAGATTAAATTCTCATCAACCTGCGCTCATTGCCGAGGTCAAGAAAGCTTCTCCTAGTAAAGGCATAATTAGAGGTAATTTTGATCCAGTAGCGATCGCTCACGCATACGAAAAAGGTGGAGCAACCTGTTTATCAGTATTAACTGATCGAGAGTTTTTTCAAGGTGGTTTTCAAAATTTACACTTGATTCGCAACGTCGTCAGTCTGCCTTTGTTGTGCAAAGAATTTATTATTGATCCCTATCAAATTTATATGGCGAGGTTGCACGGTGCTGATGCGATTTTATTAATTACAGCAATTCTTAGCGATCGTGATTTAGAAAATTTTAGTGCGATCGCCCGCGATTTAGAAATGTCAGTCTTAATTGAAGTCCATAAAAAGTCGGAATTAGAACGAGTACTTAAATTGCCTTATTTAGATATGGTTGGTATTAATAATCGCAATTTAGAAACTTTTAATGTGGATATTACGAATACGCAAAATCTCTTAAATGCGATCGCCCCCAATTTCAAATCCTCAATTCTTTGGGTAAGTGAATCTGGACTTTATACCAACCAAGATTTGCAATTAGTACAAGCTTACGGTGCTAATGCGGTTTTAGTCGGTGAGTCTCTGGTGAAGCAAGAGGATATAGAACTAGCAACAAAAATATTATTAAGCTTAGCAATAGCTTAAAGTTGGTATAGCTTCTTTAGGTAATGTGTAGGAAAAAGTAGTTATCCAATAAAACTTGATCTAATCAAATATCTGACTTTTAATATACTTATCGATCTCTAAACAGGCTGTACTTTCCCATAATATCTATGATTACAGACTTCAAACTAACCTATGACCCGCTAGATATTTTAAGTGTTTATGATGCAGCAGATGATTCTCAAAATGGGGCTGTGGTTTTGATGAGTGGAATGGTGCGTAATCAAACGGGCGGAAGGGCAGTAGACTATTTGGATTATCAAGGATATGACCAGATGGCACTAAAGGTATTTGCCCAAATTGCTGAAGATAGTCAATCTAGATTTCCAGAAATTAGCTGTGTTGTCATTCATCATCGGCTGGGAAAGCTTAAAGTAGGCGAAATTAGCGTATTAGTAGCCGTGGGATCGCCCCATCGCGAGGCTGCTTTTAGTGCTTGCAACTATGCGATCGCCACCCTAAAACAAAATGCTCCAATTTGGAAAAAGGAATTTTGGCTAGATGGAGAAAGTAGCTGGGTAAATCTACAGCCACCAACTAAGTTATCGGGTAAATTATCGGCTGCGGACTAATCTCTTTCTAGTCTTATTACCTGTGATTGATACAGTTGCTTTTTCTAAAGGAAGCGACCGCACTGCTCCCGTAAAAGTATTAGCCTGATGCACGATAGAACTATCGAGATTCAGGGCAGTTAACCAGCCACTTTTAGGATGATACCCACCTGTATCTATACCAAGCCATCCAGGTCCTTGGGCGATGTCCCCAGATTTAAGCCCTGCAAATACAAAGGTGATGGTATGCCCTGTAATAATAGTTTTGTTAGAAAAGTACGGCTCAGTACTACGATGAAATGGGTCGCGAATCCAGCAAAATTCTGTAGAAGTTTGGGCATCTATATCTAGATCAGGGTTCAATCCTGCATGAACTAGCCAAAAATCTCCCAGATCTAGGTATAAGGGTAGATTTTGCATCCAGTTTAAATGTTCTTGAGAAATTCCCTCATGACCATAACTTTCCAAGGTGCGCGAACCGCCATTAATCAGCCAGCCTTGCCATACCGAGGAAGTATTAGGATATGCAAAGGAATCTAAACACATCTGTTCGTGGTTCCCCATAATACAGCCATGTCCATTTTTCATTACCCAATCTACAACCTCAGCACTTTGGGCACCTCGATCAATCAAATCACCTAAAAAGAATACTTGGTCGTCTGGGCTCAGGTTCATCTGTTTTAACAACAGCATTAAGCCGTCAAACTGACCATGCACATCGCCAATTACAAATCGACTCAAAATTGGCTGCTCCAAACTTTTACTATTCTTTAATTTTAGAGGGATACATCGTAATTATTGTTATGATTAGGATAAATTATATTGGATTCCCCCTTAAACCCGTGTAATCCAATGGCTATAGTTTGGTAAAAGTCCATGAATGGCTTTACTAAATAGGTCTTGAAGCTGTTGGGTGATTTTGCCAATTTTGCCATCCCCTAAGTATCGGTGATCGAACTGGGTAATTGCTGCTATTTCTGTAGCTGTGCCTGCAAAAAATGCCTCATCTGCCACATATAGTTCTGTACGATCAATGGGGCGAGAGAGTACCTGTAAGCCTAGCTCTTTAGTAGCCAACTCGACAATAGTGTCTCGGGTAATACCTTCTAGGATATTTTCGGTGATGGAGCTAGTGATTAATTGATTACCTCTAACTAAAAATAAATTCATGGCACTACCCTCAGCCACATGACCTTCATTGGTAAGTACAACCACATCATCATAACCAGAGAGATAGCCATCAGTTTTAGCAAGGGCAGTATTGACATAAGCCCCATTAACTTTGGCACGAGCAGGGATGGCATTATCATCTAGTCGCCGCCATGATGACACCCCTACATGTAGACCTTTAGTCGTATCTAGGTACCCATCCATGGGTAGTGTAAACAGACAAAAATCATCGTGGGTATCTTTAACTGTGAGAATAGGTCCAATCCGTAGGTCAGATTTATAAACTATAGGGCGCAGATAGGTGGTGTTATTACACTGATTACGTTTGAGAATCTCTATAGTTAAGTCACACATTTCTTCATGACTTAGGGGCGATCGAAGGCGTAAAATTTTGCAACTATTCATTAACCGTGCATAATGTTCCTGCATTCTAAATAGGCCCATCTGCTGAGAATCGGGTAACCAGTAAGCTTTCAAACCCTCAAATACTGCCGTCCCATAGAGAAAGGCATGGGTACGCACACTAATTGTTGCTTGCTCTAATGGTACAAACTGCCCCCGCAGATAAGCATATTGTTCTGACATAATTAACCTCAAATACTTCTAATAGTAAAACACAAGAGTGAGGTTTCATGCTACCTATAGGCTATCTACAGCAGTGATGCCTGAGTATTAGATATTTATGATAGGAATAATAGAGCTGTATAGCTTTATATTCAAGCAAATTAATAAAGTGTTCCGAAATTAACAAATATGCGATCGCCTGAATTTATCTGTCACTCTAGCGGTGGAATTGATCTACAAATTAATGGAGCTTTGGGCATCGCTTTTAATGAGTTAACCAGTAAAAATAGTCAATCGTTAATTGAGATATGTCAGTATCTGTGGCTCTGTGGCATTGATGGGTTTTTACCAACTTTAGTCACGAATGCTCCTGAGAAAATTCTGAGTTCCTTGGCGGTGATTCATGGAGCGATCGCATCCCTCAATAATATTCCCAACTCTGCCCAAATTATAGGCGTGCATCTAGAATGTGCTTTTTTTCATCCCGATAAGCGGGGAGCGCACCCGCAGGAATATCTCAAACCCTTAACTATTCAAGAGCTAGAGAAACTTGTAGGCGATCATTTAGAAATCATCAAGCTTGTTACCCTTGCGCCCGAATTGGATCGGACTGGAACCGTAATTCCATTCTTAGTTAATCGGGGAATTGTTGTCAGTCTAGGACACTCCACAGCTTCATCTCAGCAAGCTCAATCTGCTTTTAAGAATGGTAGCTCGATGATTACCCATGCTTTTAATGCCATGCCACCCCTGCACCACAGAGAACCAGGTTTATTGGGTGCGGCTATTTTAACCAAAGGTGTTTACTGTGGTTTGATTGCGGATGGAGTCCATGTTCATCCCCAAATGGTTGAAATATTATTGCGACTGAAGGGGCGTGAGGTATTTTTAGTCAGTGATGCCTTAGCACCCTTGGGCTTACCTGATGGTATTTATCCGTGGGACGATCGCACCATAGAAGTCAAAAATCATACGGCTCGTTTAGCTGATAGCACCCTATCTGGCACAACTTTGTCTTTATTAGATTGCGTTAAGAATTTGGTGAATTGGGGAATTTGTAGTCCTAAAGAAGCGATCGCCCTCGCTACAGAAACCCCCAGATTAGCCCTTAATCTCCCCTCGTCTCCACCTTCTTTGGCTTGGTATAGGCAGGAAGAAACGTTACAACTAACTTGGCAACGCCACACATCAAAATAATTATCGATCTTATATTTCGAGAAAACTTTTATGAAAGTTTTAACGACCAGACGATAGTAATAATTATTTACAGCACTTTGCGATCAAACCTGCCACAGAATGAGTCTCCCAATTGATCAAAAAATAGACCACAATGATTAAACCAATTGAGGGCATTTTCGTCAGTAATAGAATTTACCGCTATAGTAATTGCTTCATCCAAAGTTTCAAGAGTGCGAGCTTTTATAGAGCGTAGAATTTCTTTTAATTTTGACCAACATAATTCTATTGGCGATAAGTCAGGAGAGTAAGGAGCCAAGAACTTAACTTTAGCTCCAACTGATTCAATCAGATTTCTAGCAATTTCAGCATAATGTACAGGCAAGTTATCCATAATTACAATTGCCCCAACCCATAACTGAGAAATCAATACTTGCTCAATAAAAACTATAAAGGTAGCCGTGTTTAGGCTGCCAGGGAAAGTCATACTAGCAATTAAACCTTCGGCACTCATGGCTCCAATTTAAAGTAATATTTTTTCCTTTATTTCCTGGACGGTCATCATATACTCTTCCTCCACCTTCGCATCTACCATAGAGTCTAGTCATGGCTAGGTTTAAGCCTGTCTCGTCAATGAATACAAGGTTTTTGATATCAATAGTATCCAACCACCGCCGAAATTCATGACGTAATTCTTGTACCCGTTCGCTACTTTGTTCGGTTGCCACTAAAGTTTTTTTTACGCCCTAAATCTAATCGTTTTAGGGTTCTACACAAACTTGATACACTTACTTCTACTCCTCGTTGTTCTAGAATTTCTTGAATTTCTCGCAGGTAAATATCTCCCTGTTCTTTAACTAATGTTTTTAAGATGTTTTTAAGAATTCCTGATCTTTGCCTGTAACCTTTGACCGACGATCTCCACCTTGGGGTTTAGCTCCAATCTCGTTAGTCTCTCGATATCGACGTAAAAAGTCACGGACAAATGACAAACTTACCTTAAATCGCTTTGCTAGACCTCTTTGCGTATCTTCTTTATTTT
>JBBQHY010000099.1:0-7590 GCA_038324415.1 Pseudanabaenales cyanobacterium
GAAATAGATCGTTCCAAGTAGGATAAGGAAGTCTTGAAATCACCAAGGGCAATATAGGATTCGGCTAAACTGCGATCCAAAGTTGCTAGCATTTCCTGATCATGGACGTAGCTTTTATAAATTTGCTCAAACTGGGCGATCGCTGCTCTATAATTTCCTTCTTTTAAACTTAAAAGTCCTTGGGCATAAACAACGTAGTTTTTTTGGGGCGTTGTTATGTCAATTTGATGACTGGATTGATGATCGGGATGGTGAGCGACAGATAAGCTGTTATCTACATCTAGTTTATCTAAAAGATAGATTGATCGATCTAAAAGGGCTCTTGCTCGCCCTAGGGCTGGAATTTGCCCAATTTCAATTAGTTCTATAGCTAATTCAGTTAGAGCATTAGCAATTAACATCTCATCATTAACTGATTCAGCGCGTTGAATAGATTCCTCAAAACAAGCGATCGACTCAGCTCGATCATGTCTTCGCAATAATTGTCCCTGTTTTAGAAGCTCAGTTGGTTGCATAGACTTTTTCCCTTTGCAAGTATACCTAAACTAATCCTACCGTGATTTCATGGCTGTTATATAAACCAAACCTTTAATCTAAACCACAATATAAAGCTTTATTAAGCAATTTTCATCATTTATCAAAGATTTATTTAGGAATACACATAATTTTCTAAATCCTGATAATTTATTAGTTTACTAAATCAAATATTTTCAATTTATATTATTTCTATTTATTTTTTAAATATCTCATATTTTTATTTCATTAACTATTAAAGCTAAATATCAAACAAAAATATTAAAAGTCATGTATAGAAAATCCAATACCCTAGTATCTATTGTTACTGCCGCAGTTGGAGCTGGAAGTGTTGCTTATATTGGTGTAAGTCAAGGGCAGAGTGTTTTGTCAGGTCTGGGTGTAACCATCATTGCGACAGCGATCGCCTTAGTAGTAGATCAGCTATGTTGTAGATAATCTACCAAGTAATTAAGATGTCTAAAAAGTATGTGATGTGGGGTACTTACTGTGAAGAAGTCCTTGAAAAAAGAGCTCCCTTTCGCCAAGCCCACCTTGATAATCTCCAAGCTCTTAAAACCTCTGGGCAATTGCTAACTATCGGACCTACTCAAGATTTAACCAAAGTATTTGCTGTGTATATAGCTGATACTGAAATCGAAGTCCGTAAATTGATTGAAACTGATCCCTATTGGCAAAATCAAATTTGGACAGAATATGAAGTTCATGAGTGGATTCAAGTTTTTTAGGATTATAAACCTTCTTACATTCTGAATTTAGGGATGAAATATGCCCTAATTTTTACCTGCTCTCTTCCCAGTAAAAAATTAGTCTTTTGGGGGTTATGGGAACGCAGCCCCCCACGAAGGGGCTTTGCCCCTTGACCTCATTTCATCTGTGTATATTTCTACGATGGGAAGGGAGTAGGATTGTAGAGAAGATGAATAAGTGCCATGAAACAAAGAGTAAACTTAACTTTCCCAAAATCGGCGATTAGTAGTCCTCTTGCCTATCGGCTGGCACGGGATTTTAACATTGCGGCGAATATTATCCGTGCTCAAATTGCTCCTAATCAAGAAGGAAAGATGGTGCTAGAGCTATCTGGAGATATAGATCAATTAGAAGTAGCAATTGAATGGATGAGATCGCAGGATATAGAAGTTTCCACTGACAAAAGAGAAATCATAATTAATGAAAATCTTTGTGTTGATTGTGGTCTTTGCACTGGAGTTTGCCCAACCACAGCTTTAAGCCTAAATCCCAGTACCTTTCGTTTGAATTTTGGGCGATCGCTTTGTATCGTTTGTGAGCAGTGTATTTCTGTTTGCCCAGTTGAGGCAATTTCTATAAACTTATAAAATCTTAAATTAAAATCTTAACTAACTTATAGCGTATTTGGTTTACCCCAAAGGGTGCTATTTTCTCCAAATTAGGTAATAGATACTATGCCATTGGAACATTACGGCGATTGCGGGGTATCCAGATAAATTCACCTTTTTGGGATTGCTCTAGGGCATCTTCCACAACCACGGACACATTACGCCAATCTATGTCTGCAATCTGCAATATATCTTTCAGCTCTTCCATGGCTTCTTCTTGTTCAGTATAAAATCTATCAGAAGGAAGAGGAGGGAGAAATCGTGATGGCGACTTGAGAATAGTTACGATCCCATCTTGCACTGTGGTTAAGATATTTGTGGATAATTCATTTCGTGCTCGATCCCGCCAATACTTTAAGCCATTCTCGCTGGTGGCATACATTGGGGGTAAACGGTTAAGGGCAAAGGCAGATACTTCTTCTAGAGTAACTTTTGCCCGTGAATCTGGATCGAGCTTATCAATTTGACGATGGGCGATCGCTGCTACTAAATTTTCTAAAGTATTAATGAAATTCCAAAAGGCTGGAGCTATATAAGAGGAAAACTCCTTCATCTCCGTCATCTCACTAATACTATCCTCAAGATTGGACTTAGAGTTATTTTTAGTTTTCCACTTAATGCCATTAGAGTGTCGTTTAAGATAGCCAGATACATTAGCTGCGTCACGTAGGGCTTTGTTTTGGTAATTGGAATAGGAGACAGCACCTTTAATCTTAATATCCATTAGAGCCGATTCTAGGGTTTTGGGAACGTCCCGCCACCGCAGATCACTTATTCCTAAAATTCCCTGGAGCTGCAAAAGCGATCGCTCTTCCCGCGCTAGTTCAGATTCGGGTAAAGGCGTTGTATCCTTGAGAGTATCTTTTTTTACTCCAATTAACCCCCTACTAATGATTTGACTCATTTCCTGCTTCAGTTCAATGTATGCCTTCTTTTGTTGCTGTAAATAGCCACGACGAGTGGTAGCATACATCGGGGGCAACCGATTAAGAGCGTATGCCGAAATATCATCAATATTAGTCTTAGCTTTGACCCCAGAAGATAATCGCAAAATTTGGGCATTGGTTTCTTCTACGACTAATTCTTCAATAGCATTTCGACATCCTTGGATTGCCATTCAGCAAAAGTTATAAGTTAAAGTTTGTTGGTATTTATTTAATATTTTATTGTATTACATTAGGACATACCTAGTATAAAAAGAAAGCTTATATGAAAACGGGCTGGGACTAGGATCTCATACTCGTTGCCACTAATTTTCTGAATATTTGAGGGCGTAAGCCTTATACATTTATGATTTTCAAGGCATTATTATAAAAATACATTAGGAACTATGGACAAAATTACACCCCAATTACAGAGCCTACTGAATAGGGCAAAGGCATTTTTAGCAAAGGCGCAGGAGCGTTTATATAAGCTTGTTCAAAGCAAAAATTCCCAACCTGCTCCTCAGCTATTAGAGCGTCCTTTAGCCAAAAAGGTCAAAGCTGAACTATTAGAAGCAGGGAATTTTATTCAAACTAAACTGCTGCCGACTTTACTTGGCTTTGTAAGTAAGGTAGTAGAGAAGATCGATCCGCCTCTTAGTAAGGCTTTAACAAAGGTCACATCTAACCCCACGGTTATGAATACTGGGCAAAAGCTTCAAGCTACTAGCTTCTGGAAAAAGGCATCCATATCCATTGCTCCCATTGGGCGATCGCTTGCAGAAACCTTAAAGCCCCTAACTACTTCTGAAAGTGTAAGGCCAATTTTGGCAAAGCCTGTGGGTACAGTTGCCTTGGTTTTAGTTTTGACCCTGCTTTTATCTCTAAAACCCCATGCTGTTAGAGCTGTAGCAGTTGTCCAACCAATTCCCAAGCCTGAATTGATAGAGTTCATTGCCTCAGAAGCTGGAGATGCTCCCATTTCCCCTGAAAAAGTTTTGGTCACAAGTATTCAAGCTCAGGTTGTGGATATTTCTAAATCCTATGGTGAAGCTTTGATTGCCTCGGTGCAGACGAACTTTAGGCTAGGTAGATTAATTGTGCAATTATCTGATGCTTGGTATCAGCTTAATCCTGAGCTTCAAGAGCAGTTGGTGGTGGATTTAGAGAAGCGATCGCAAGCTTTAAGCTTCAAAAAATTATTTTTACTAGATACTGAACAACATCTTTTAGCCAGAACCTCGGCGATTGCGACTGAAGGTGGTACCGAGATGATTATTTTAAGGCGATGATTACTGTTTGAATTACAAAATTAATCCCAAAATTAATCACAAAAACTATGGCAGAACTTACGGATCAGCAACATCCTCAATATCGAGGCGATCGCACTCTTGTCAATGAGTTAATGCGATCTGAGGAACCAAGCGAGCGTAACTTTGCAGACTTAGCCAGATTATGTATACGCTATAGAGGGTTTCCAGGAGCAAGGGATATCCAATCTGACTTAGAAAAACTCCTAAGAAAGTGGCAATTGTCAGAATCAGAGTTATTTGCTAAAACTCGTAAAATCCATACTGAAATCAAGGTCTACGGATCTATTAAAAATGATAGAGATGACTGGGCTTGATCAAGTAGCTATTCAATAAATCCTTCTTTAAATAAAAATCTTTAGTTCTAATGCTCAAAACATTAATAATTGCCAGTAGCAATGCTGGAAAAGTGGCAGAGTTGCAAGAGCATTTAAACCATTTTAATAACAGCTTAAATTTTGATCTCAGACTCAAACCCCAAGATATAGAGGTTGAAGAAACAGCCACAACATTTTTGGCAAATGCACACATCAAGGCATCTCAAGTGGCGATCGCAACTCAAGAATGGTCAATTGCCGATGATTCTGGGTTAGAAGTATTCGCCCTAGATGGAGCCCCGGGAATATTTTCTGCCCGCTATGCTAATTCTGATAGGTCGAGAATTCAAAGACTATTATCTGAGCTAGCATCTAAAACTAATCGTCAAGCGCAATTTGTCTGTGCGATCGCTGTAGCTAATCCCAGTGGAAAAATCATGGCGGAGGCGGTGGGAATTTGCACAGGTGAAATTATAGATTTACCCCGTGGAAAATTTGGGTTTGGCTACGATCCTGTTTTTTATGTACCTGCATATAAATCAACCTTTGCCGAAATGTCTCCAGATTTAAAATCCCAAATTAGCCACCGTGCCAAGGCTATGGAGATTTTGCGACCTCAGCTTTTACAATTATTTTCGAGTTTGTAATTCTGATTCTAGTAGTTGTAAATGATTATTTAAATCTTGGACTTCTTGCAAAATCATTTCAATATTTACTTCGTTTTTCAGATTTACTTTGTAATCGGCTTCACTGCGAATGCGATCGCGAATAGCTCTACGATTTTGACTCATAACAATTAAAGGTCCTTGCAGTGCCACAATAATTGCTAAAAGTAAATTAAAAAAGACGTAGGGATAGGGATCAAAAGAGTGATTCAGCATAATTGGCGAATTTATTAGCATCCACAATAAAGTTAGCCCCCCCAAGGAAATAATAAACATCCAGCTACCATTTAGCTCTGCTACTCGATCGGCAAGGCGATCGCCCCAACTTAAATTCCGCTCGATTTCTTCTTCAACATTTACAGTTGCCCGATGGGATAGTAATAAATTAGTTTCCCGTAAGCGTTGGGACATCGTCCTCAAAATGGTCATTGCTACCCGTGGTTCCGCATGAATATAGTTGGATAACATTTCTCTAGTTAGTTCTAGCAGTTCTATATCCGTGGCGGCGATCGCACTAGCACTTCTAGGCTTGTCATCAATTAAAGCCAATTCGCCAAAATATTCACCACGGGTTAAATCCTTAAGGGATATAGACTCTGAGTTAATATCAAGCACGGAAATATTGACACAGCCCTTAACCACAAAGTACATGGTGTCACCCATATCCCCTTGATTGAAGATCACGTCCTTGGCTTTATAGCTCTGGATATTAACTGAATATGCCAAAAAATTGAGATCTTCACTACTTAGCCCCTTAAATAGTGGAATGGTCTGGAGCAGGACATTTTTATTCATAACTTGACATGGACATCACGAGCCATGATTTTGCACCTCTTCTCACTTTAAATGATTTAGATCATATACCAAAATATATTAGGGTCGCCACTCTCAAGGTTTAAGTCAGCTAGTCCATATTCTGCCCAACGGCGATCGCACATAGCCGCTATTTCAGGATCAGATTCTAGGGCTGCCCCCCATTCATGATCGGCTTCAGGCGCAATTTTAGTTGTAGCATCAATGCCCATGCGTCCGCCTAGACCGATTTTTTCACTGGCAAAATCTAAGGAGTCAAAGGGAGTTTGGGGCAGAATAAACTCGTCCCGAACATGATCAACCTTGGAGCTAATCGCCCATACTACTTGTCTCGGATCGCGAATATTAATGGATTCATCCACCACAATTACAAACTTGGTATATGTGAACTGAGGTAATGCGCTCCAAAATGCCAAAGCTGCCCGCCGTGCCTGACCGGGATATGCCTTTTTAATGGAAATAATTGCGGCTTTATAACTTAGTGCTTCCATCGGTAGGAAAAAGTCCGTAATTTCTGTCACTTGTTGGCGCAAAATTGGTGTGTAAATACGATTTAGTGCGATCGCCATCATTGCTTCTTCTTTGGGCGGTCTACCACTAAAGGTTGTGAGGTAAATCGGGTTTTGGCGATGGGTAATTGCTTGAAACCTAACTAAAGGTGAATCTTCTACGCCACCGTAATAACCCATGTGATCCCCAAAGGGACCATCAGGTAAAACTTCACCAGGGGTAATTGTTCCTTCTAAAATAAATTCCGCTTGGGCAGGTACTTCTAAGTCTAGGGTCTTGCATTTAACCAGTTGCACACCTTCTCCACCATAAAGCCCCGCAAAAATCCATTCTGATAAATCTACAGGAATGGGTGTTGCCGCCGCCAAAATTAATAATGGATCAACACCAAGGGCGATCGCAATTTCTAGTTTTTTGCCCATTTCTGCCGCTTTACGCAGATGCCTTGCCCCACCTCGGATCGAGAGCCAATGCACGGTCATCGTATTATTAGACTGTTGCTGTAACCGATACACACTGACATTGGGAATACCGTTCTCTGGGTCTTTAGTAATCACTAATCCCAGAGTAATAACTTTACCTGCATCATGCTGCCACGGACGAATTAGGGGCAAAATATCTAAATCCACCTTATCCCCTGTTAAAACCACCTCTTGGCAGGGGGCAGTGCCAAATAAAACCTTTTGAGGACGGGACTTGACCACATCAAATAAAATCTTGCCAAAGTCGATCGCCTGAGATATTTTTTTAGGAGGTTTGGGGCTTTGTAGTTTACCCAATCTTACTCCCAACTCTTCTAGCTCGCTTTGCTCCTGCATATCCATAGCCCAGCACACTCGCTCTACGGTACCGAGTAGATTCACAACCACAGGAATACTAGAACCCTTCACATTCTCAAAAATTAAAGCTGGCCCTCCTGCTTGGAGAAGACGATTGCTAATTTCCGCAATTTCTAAATCTGGATCAACGAGTGCTTTAACCCGCTTCAATTGTCCACGCTGCTCTACCAGCCCAAGAAAAGTTCTAAGATTGCGAGTCATAAATTATTTAATTTTTTCTGGATTACTTTAAGTGTAATACCCCTAGGGGAATTCGAATCCCCGTCGCATCCGTGAAAGGGATGTGTCCTAGGCCTCTAGACGATAGGGGCGTCTGTTTGA
>JBBQHY010000100.1:0-7554 GCA_038324415.1 Pseudanabaenales cyanobacterium
ATGGCATCTGAAAATTGCTGAAAGCTTAACTGCGATCACTGGTAACTATGTCAAATCCCACCCTAGCCCCACCAGATTTGCTGAGGTTTTATTATTAATTTGGCGATCGCTCAGTCGTGTCAAAAATCAACCCTTTGGGAAACTGCCCTATCTTGGCGATCGCTCCTGTCTTTTAACCATTGGCAACCCAATTCTAGTGAGCGATTACTTTCCTAAATATCAATCTAGTCGGGCTGATGCTAAAGAATGCGTAGTAGTGGTTACGGCTAAATTACAAACTGCCCTAGAGTCGTTAATCCAACCTTCTGTTATCTAATCAATTGGCAAAATACGATTCCTTCAGATGCACCTAGAAATTTTGCTGAATTAAATTAAGGAAAGTTATCATGTAGCTATTTATCCAACTAAAGTTATGACTACTCTAGAAATCCGTGAACAAATTGAAGATTATATTGACCAAATACCTCCTTACCATCTGGGATCGGTATTAGATTTTGTGGCATACCTTGCCGATCGCAAGAGTGAAGATGCCACGGAAGAATTACTAAAAATTCCGAGATTTATGGAATCCTTGGAAAAAGCCGAGGCTGAAATCTCCACAGGAAGCTATACAAATTGGAGAGATACTCCCTTCCCAGTCAAAGATTAGTCTTTTGGGGGTGTGGGGGCTGCGCCCCCACGAAGGGGCTTTGCCCCTTAACCCCATTTAAACTGTGTATTTTTCTATGGTGGGAAGGGAGTATTCGTAAAGATGTATCCTAGAGTCTATCTTCTTGACAATATCAATTAGTGGAACTCCCATACGCCTACCAGAAGAAAGGTGGAGTCATATCATTAAGAATCATCCAGAAATAAAGGATAGTTTGCAAGATATTTTGGAAACCGTGAAAAGTCCTCGTAAGATTCAGTTGGAGGATTCAGGTGAACTACTAGCATTAAGTTTTGACCCTACGAATAATAAGTTTCTGGTTGTAGCATATAGAGAGTTATCATCAAAGGATGGCTTTATATTGACTGCATATTTTGCCAGAAGGTTATCCCAAAGGAGGACTACAATATGGACGCAATAAAGATATTACCAAAATCAGATCGAGCAAATTGGGATTATGACGAAGAGGCAGATGTCTTATACATTTCCATCGGTGAGCCTACGCCAACAGTTGCAGTGGATATTGGGGAGGGAACTTTGATGAGATATACAGAATCAGACGATCGCTTAGTCGGAATTACAGTAATAGGATTAAAACAGAGGTTTGCAAGAGAATTAAATAATGCCTAATCAACTTTTTTATGGTGATAATTTAGAGGTTTTGCGATCGCATATTTCGGGATGAAACTATTGACCTTTGCTACTTTGATCCGTCATATTTCTTAGAAAAATAATCATGGAAGAATTATTAGAACTAAAAAAACTCATTTATAAGCAAGATTTTCAAAATGCTTTACTACTTATTGATGAGATAGAAGAGATGAGTAAAGAAGACAAAATTAATAAAATTTATAGTTACTGCATCATTTTGCTAGTTCATTTAATTAAACAAAGTGCTGAGATGCGTTCCACAAGGTCTTGGCAAGTTTCGATTGACCTTGCAGTTGATAGAATTCAACGTACAAATAAAAGACGAAAAGCAGGTGGAACCTATGTTGATATTCCTGAGGTTAAAGAGATTTTAGAACAGGCTTATCGAATAGCAATGAAAGAGGCAAGTTTAGAGGCATTTGGAGGAGTCCATGAATCTGAAACTCTAGCGGGTATGGTTAACTCTGCCACAATCATAGATCAAGCTATTATCCTTATTCAAAACTATAACTAATCAGCTTTTTTATGGCGATCCTGCGATCAAAGTAAGTTTATTTGGCTATGATAAAATTTACGAAACTAAATTAGTTTTTTATATAAATCTATGACTGTTGCAGAAATTCGCGAACAAATTGAAGATTACATCGACCAAATACCTCCTGACCATCTAGGATCGGTATTAGATTTTGTGGCATTCCTTGCCGATCGCAACAGTGAACACGCTACGGAAGAGTATGAAGTTGAGTTAGCAAAACAGGAATATAGAAGTGGTGATTTTTTAACACTTGAAGAATATCACTCTCAACGTAGCAAGTAATGAGTTATCAAGTTTTTATTCCTAAATCTGTTCAGAAAGAATTTGATAAGCTTCCTAAGTCAGACTATGAAAAAGTTTATATTAAAATTCAAGCCTTAACAGAAGAACCTAGACCGTCAGGAGTAGTAAAAATGGAAGGATTTGATAACGAATATCGTATTAGGATTGGCGATTATCGAGTTCGCTATCAAGTAAATGATAAAGATTTGATATTACTGGTGGTGCATTGCAAACACAGAAAGGATGTTTATAGAAATTAATGCCTAATCAACTTTTTTATGGTGATAATTTGGAGGTTTTGCGAAAGCATATTAAGGATGAATCCGTTGACCTTTGCTATATCGATCCGCCGTTTAACTCTAAGCGTAACTACAACCAAATTTATAACAATGTCGGTAAGGAGGATCAAGCTCAGGCACAGCCTTTTATTGATACTTGGACGTGGGATGACTATGCGAATTTGGGCTTAAATGAGATTCAAGAAAATTATCAAGGTCGCTTTACTTCTCAATCTATCGATCTGATTTCGGGTTTAACTAAGGTCTTGGGTAGGGGTTCGCTTTTGGCATATCTAATCAGTATGACTCTCCGTATTGTCGAAATCCACCGCGCCCTCAAACCTACTGGTAGCTTCTATCTTCATTGCGATCCTACGGCTTCTCATTATTTGAAGATAATTTTAGATGCGATCTTCTGTTCTCAGGGTGGAGATTATAAAAATGAAATTACTTGGAAAAGGTCAACTGCTCATAGTGATGCTAAAAAGAAGTTCTGTGATATAACCGATATTATTTTTTACTATGTGAAATCTCTAAAAGCTGAGTTCTTTCCCCAGTATGGAAAACATGATGCTAACTATATCGAAAAGTTTTATAGGCATGATGATAGTGACGGAAGAGGGATTTATCAACTTGATAACATGGCAAGTCCTAATCCACGCCCAAATATGATGTATGAATGGCTAGGATTTCCGTATCCTCCTATGGGATGGAGATATCAACTTGTAACAATGCAAAAGCTACATGATGAAGGCAGAATTTACTATCCTCAGCATTCAGACGGCAGATTTGATATTACAAAAAGACCTAGACTAAAACGATATCTTAATGAGCAAGAAGGCTCAATCAGTACGAATATCTGGACTGACATTCAATCTCTTACACCTCATGCAGCAGAACGTCTTGGTTATCCTACTCAAAAGCCCGAAGCACTTTTAGAGCGAATTATCAAAGCCAGTAGTAAAGAAGGTGATGTAGTTTTAGACGCTTATTGTGGCTGTGGAACAAGTGTAGCTGTATCGCAAAGATTAAATAGAAAATGGATTGGGATCGATATTACCTATCAGAGTATCAGTTTAATTTTGAAAAGATTAGAAGATGCTTTTGGTAAAGGAGCCATAGAAAATATTACGCTTAACGGCATTCCTAAAGATATGGCATCAGCGCAGGCATTGGCACTAAAGCAAGACGATCGCACTCGTAAAGAATTTGAAAAATGGGTAGTTCTCACCTATTCCAACAACAGGGCAGTAATTCAACAAAAGAAAGGTAAAGATCAAGGCATTGATGGTATTGCTTATTTTAGAAGTGAGAAAGATGATCCAGAAAAGATAATTTTTCAGGTGAAATCAGGAAAAGTAAACTCAGGAGATATTCGAGATTTGCGCGGGACAATGGAACGAGAAAGTGCAGTTTTGGGAATATTTATCACCCTGAATAAACCCACAAAGGATATGACTAAAGAGGCAAAAGAAGCAGGAATTTATAAAAGTCAATACATGAATGTTCCTGTGGATAAAATTCGGATTGTCACCGTGCAGGAGATGATTGAAGACCAAAAACGCCTTGACATTCTTCTGAGTTTAGAAGTTCTGAAATCCGCAGAAAAACAGATGGAAGTTAGGCAGGGGCAATTAGATTTTGAGTAATTAAACCCCTCACCCTAGCCCTCTCCCAGAAAGGGAACAGGAAAAAATCTGTACTACTCCCCTTCTCCCTAATTGGGAGAAGGGGTTAGGGGATTAGGGACAGTTGACTTTAACTTCAGATTTTATGCAAAGACCAATATACCTTGATTGTCATTCCACCACACCCCTTGATCCCCAAGTGCTAGAGGCAATGTTGCCCTACTTTATAGAGCATTTTGGCAATCCTGCCAGTACCACTCACATTTATGGCTGGGAAGCAGAGTCGGCAGTTAAGCAAGCCCGAGAAATCTTAGCCGAATCAATTGGGGCTAGTCCTGAAGAAATCATCTTTACGAGCGGAGCCACAGAAGCGAATAATCTGGCAATTAAAGGCGTAGCCGAGGCATATTTAACGAAGGGTCGGCACTTGATTACATTGCAAACCGAACATAATGCTATCCTCGATCCCTGCGCCTATCTGGAATCTTTGGGATTTGAAGTTACTTACTTACCCGTAGAAAAAGATGGCTTAGTCAATTTGCAGACCCTTGAGCAAGCGATCCGTCCTGATACAGTTCTGGTATCAATTATGGCAGCAAATAATGAAATTGGCGTGGTGCAATCCCTAGCTGAAATTGGCGAAATTTGCAGATCCCATCAGGTTCTATTTCACACGGATGCTGCTCAGGCGATCGGCAAGATCGAGTTAAATGTTCAAGCCATGAAGATAGATTTAATGTCAATGACTGGACACAAAGTCTATGCACCTAAAGGGATTGGCGCTTTATATGTACGTAGAAAAAATCCTAGGGTGATCATTGCTCCTCAACTCCACGGTGGTGGACATGAAAGAGGAATGCGATCGGGAACTCTATATACTCCGCAGATTGTTGGACTGGGAAAAGCCGTGGCGATCGCCCAAGCATCCCTAAATACTGAACAAGCATTCATCCAATCTTTACGCGATCGGCTTTGGCACGCAATTAATAATTTAGATGGAATTTCTCTAAATGGACATCCCACCCAACGTCTAGCAGGGAATCTCAATGTCAGTGTGGCAGTCATAGATGGAACTGCCTTATTATTGGGCTTACAACCTGTAGTAGCCGTATCATCAGGCTCTGCTTGCTCTTCCGCAAAAACAACTCCTTCCCATGTTCTAACTGCTTTGGGTGTTCCCGATACTTTAGCATTCGCTTCTATCCGTTTTGGGATTGGCAGATTTAATACTGAAGCTGAAATCACCCAAGTCGCAGATCATTTCATCTCTACTGTTAAGGGTCTAAAAATAAAAGTCTAAAAACTGAACTTCATTTTTGCTGAGGACTAATAAAAATCCCAAGGGCATTATGAATTGGTGAAACATTACCAAGGGATCGATTTAAAATGGTTCCGCCTAAGAACAAAGTTGTAGAACCACCACCATCAAGGTTTAAGGCATTTACCGCTCCCATTTTTTTGAGAATATCTGCGGTTTGTCTCAGGCTAGGTAATATTCCTTCTGGCGTAGCTTGAATGGTTGTGAGTAGAACCTGTCCTGATTCTTTGGTGGTAGCGATCGCACTCCGAGAAGCTCCACGGGTATCAAAGGGTGGCAGAAATCTTTCTACAGCAGCATCTAGAACAGTAATTCCATTTTTAACTAATAGGGGACCTGCGCCTAAGAGATTAGGAAAATCACTAAAGGCTTCGGGCTTAACATTAGTAATACCTTTAATTTGCGTGCCTACAGGTAGCTTTGCCACAATCTCTGGAACTTTGCGTGCCACCAAAACATAGCCATTATCAGGAATATTAATCTTGCCCTCGCCCACGACTCCACCTTGAAATTGCGAAATGATGCGATCGCCTTCCACCACTAAAACTACTTCATTTTCAGTTATGGGCGTGTAACTGGCTCCCCAATTGGGGCTATATCGTGCCAAGCCATTTTGGACAAATCCACTATTGAGATGAGTTAGGGCGATCGATCCTTGGCTAGTGACTATTTCTTCGCTAAAGATGAGGCGATCCATAAAAACATTACCCTCTAGGTTCCATGCCACTGCTCCACGGGTCAGAACTCCCCCTGCCATCCAGCGTTTGCTTTCTCTAATTGCACCTACAGGCATTTTGCGATCGCGGTTAAAGAATCCAGCATTAATTGCCCCTGCTGCTTGCCAAACTTCAGCGATCGCCCGTAAAGATGAAGTTCCAACCATGCCATCGGGATTACTCCAAATCGGCTTCATAGATATAGTTGGTTCCTTTAGATTTACAATTAACGAACTCACGGCAAATCGCAGAGATTTCACAGTTCCAGAATCCTTGAGGGTGATAGTTTGTTGCTTACGAGTTAAGCCCTTTGCCCAAGCAATCGTTAAATCTGGAGGGAGATAGTTGGGTTTCAGATTGATAATTAGACGGTTTGGGGTTCCTAAAGTCTGAATTTCAGGTGCGATCGCTTGAGTAGTTTGAATTTTGATAATTGTCTGCTTACTCTGAGCTTGAACTTCAATATTTTTAATCAAACTGTTCAGATCTTTACTTTGCTCTTTTTCTGAGAGATTAGTGGAATTATTTGGGGATGTATTCGTTTTGGTGGCTGATTTATTTATGACTTTATCGGTAGTCTTATTCGTGACCCTATTCGGAACTTTGTTAATGTCTTTATTAATAGATTTAATGATATTGGGAGCTAAATCCGCAGCGATCGCTAAAGTAATTATATTTTTTTCTCTTTTTACTTGCCACGGCGTTGAACGGTCTAAATCAATCACAATTCGCTCTGTCAGGTTTTGCTTGCTGCGCCGCATTCCTCCTAAGATTGCATTGGGAGTAGAGATGCGTAAGATTTCCCCAATTACTTCCGTTTGCCACTCTTTAGAAATATCCTTAACATCTAAGAACCGCCTTTGCACGGGTTGATCGTAGGTTACTGTGGCAAAAAACGGTACTGAAAACCATCGTAATTTTTGCTGTTCGGGGCGATCACTATCCATCAGTTCAACGCCCAAAGCTCCTACCATCCAGTCATCTTGGAGATAAATAGTAGAATTGTTTTTAATCCATCGCCCTGTCCAAGGTTGTCCATTTATTTGAATCGTTTTTCCCTGCTCGGCATAACTGGGATTGCTGATAATGATCTGCGATCCGAGGGCGATCGCTACAGCAGACAAGGCAAATCTATGAACATTTAACATTAAGGTCACCAGTGGATAGCGCAACTATTTTATCAAACCTATGACAAACTCTCAGGATTACAAGGAATAAATAACTAAAGCAATGTTGTAACTGGAGTTTAGACTAATAAGTACCTCTAGCAGGAAATCTCCCGCCAGTTAAAACTGACAGGATAAGTTCGTAAATCCGAAAATTATCTACGAGGCGATGTCTTCAGGCACTTTCTTTCTCTTAGAAAACCCTTTTTTGACCGTTGGACAGTAAGGACGTTTGCTTCTTGTTTTCCCCAAAGGCCAACCAAGAGACTTTCCACGAGGTTTAGGATGAGAAGCAGGAGAAGCAATCCTGACCAAAAGTGCGGCAAAAGAA
>JBBQHY010000101.1:0-7522 GCA_038324415.1 Pseudanabaenales cyanobacterium
AATGCAGACTCCCTCAGATAAATATCATGGGGAATTAATTGAATTGCCGAATCACTAGAAATCTTCTTGCAGAGCTTAAATGCTCGTACTCTCAAAAAATCACCTTTACTGCCAAAAAAGTTAAGAACTTCATCGATCACAGGTTCCGATGTCACTACTTTTAAATTTGGGTTAGCCCGACCAAACTTAATAACTTGCTTATTATCCTCACCGTTAGCACTCAAAAGTGCAATCCAGTAATAGGTATCAGCAAAGACAGTTCTCATAATTGTTTTGGTGCGCCATAAAGATAGTGGTCATGATTTCTTGCCCCATCGGGCGGTAAATATTCTAGGTCTTCTGGTGTAGCGTCTCGCATTAATTCTTCAGCAAATTCCCAGATAGGTTGATGAGGCACTTCCTTTTCCGCTACTTCAAGTTTTGGAGAATGTTTGCTTTTTGCAAAAAGTAAAAAGTCCAGTACTTCTTGAATTAGTGATTCTTGACTGTGTTGAATTTCTTGTAATAATTGTTCTCTAGCAGTCATTTTATTTACCTCTATCTTAAGTTCTTGGCAATTATTCGGTCTTGTGTGTCTAGTCACTGGCGATTTAATAGCGATCGCTTTATTCGTAACGTGACCAAACTGAAACAACTCTGACTATTCGATTTTCTTCATTAACCGCATAAACTAGTCGATGTTTGATGTTAATTCTTCTCGAATAATACCCCTTTAGATTACCTGATAGTTTTTCGTAGGGTAGTTCAAAAGGATTATGTTTAATAATTTCTAATAACAATTTAATGTTTGTCCATAAGTTAGCAGCCTTTAATTTTTTAGCATCTTTGATGGCATGTCGACTAAACTCAATCTGCCACTCCATCTAATGCCCTCATAAATTCCTGTTCAGAATGCCAATCATCTTCTTGCTCAGATTCCCTAATGTCATTAACCAAATTGGGTATAGATTGGAGGTAAAGTGTCTCTTGGATGCTATCCCAGTCAGCCTTTGATAGTAGTATGGCTTCACCTTTGCGGCTAATAATACATCTTGGTAGATGATCTTTATTAACTTGCTCAACGAGGTTAAATAAGTTTGCTCGGGCATCGCTGACTTTAATGATTTCCATATTACCTAAAACTTGTACCATTAATCGTACCATTTTAGTCTCTTACAGATAAATTGTATATTTGATGTACAAGTGCAACCACAACCATCATCCCCTTCTCCCAAGCCAGTAGAAGAAAAACAAGAAATCATCAAAGTCCCTCTCTTGCTCTGGGAGAGTGATTTAGGGTGAGGGCTTACTGCCAGCAATTAAGAACTTCAACGATATTTTATCAGTGCTATGCAAGACGACTTAAGATCCTAATTCTAGAATTTAGGGTCATCGCTCAAGTTAAACAGAAACGGTATACTACTCTTGTTATCGCCACCAATTACCAGAACCTTGGGCATTTGAGCTCCACCCGATCGCCAAGCTTCGATCGCTTCTTTTTGGAGTACTAATTCTCCACCTTGGGCTTTAAGGGTTTCTGCTAATAGTCTCTGAGCCTCAGCTCGTCCTTTGGCACGGTTTACATCTGCCTCAGCTTCTTGAGATGCCTCTTGAGCAATATAAACTGCCCTTTGCGCTCTTTGTTCGGCAATTTGTTTCTCTTCCACTGCCTTCGCAAATTCAGGAGAAAAATTTAAGTCAACTACGCTGGTATCTAAAATAATGATGCCATACTTATCCAACCGTTCACTGAGGGCAGCATCAAAGTCAGTTTTGAGCTCAGAACGGCGGGTAATCGCCTCTTCCACGGTTCTACGAGCAGCAGCAATCTTAAAGGATTCTTGGGTTTGGGGAGCGATAATTTTAGAAACAATATTCTGTAAGGAGCCTTGCTTGCGTCGAATTTCTACAACTTTGAGGGGATCAAGACGGAAGTTAATGGCAAAACTAGCAGTTAGCCCTTGCAAATCTTTGGTGGAACTTTGGGCAGGCACTTCAAATTTCTGCACCGTAAGGTCATAAATATCGACTTTAGAGATGCCAGGGGGCTTCAGATGAATGCCTTCTAGCAATGCTCCATCTTGGGCAGAGCCTAAAACACTAATTACACCTGCTTCACCAGGATTGATGATAATAAATGAATTAAGACTGATGATTGCGAGTAGGGTTATAACTACAGCAGCGATCGCCGTTTGAATTCCTTCTGTTTGCTTACCTTGAAACACTTTTTTGCCTATATTGTCTACAAACTCAATTATAGGAGTGAACCTACACTTAAATACTTTATTCATATTCACTACAGCTAAGGCTCGAGAAGGGCATTAAGAAATAGATAAATTGATTCCTACTGATTCATTCCAATCGTAACCAAACAGCGTTTGCTGCACCGATTAAATCTACACTTTTAGGACTTACGCACTCAATTTTACAGAAACTTAGTGGGAGGGAGTTTGAGGGCGAAGCCCTCAATTGGGGCTGTGCCCCAAACCTCCTTTAAATATAGGTTTTCTTTGTATGCTGCGTAAGTCCTAACTTTATTTAATTTGATGAAAGTATAGGCTTATCAAATTTAACTATTGCGATTATTATCGATAAGACTAAAAATTATTGCAAAATCTGCATAATTTAAATTTGCTGCGATTTAGTTAAGATGTCTTTTTTAGGTCTTTACCATGCTATCTTTTGTAATTATGTAAAGTCAAAAGTTAAGTCAGAAGACTTGAATATGCAACAAAGTAGTGGTTACATAGATCAAATTAATCTAAATCCGATCCAAGAGCAAGCTGAAGAGTTGATGAACTCCTTGTTTTCTGAGGTGGAGCAAACCCTTTCAATTCCTGCTATCACGGATTTAAATAGCGAGTTAAGTTATAACCTCGTTAGGTATGATTACGATCAGAGTCCCTACCAGCCTAGCGATCATGCTTTGAGTTCAGCGATCGCCACCATCAATAAACACGTTCCCCAGTCTAAATATTCTCAGGATGTGCAAAGGGTTAGCATTCCCAAAGTTAATCCTCCGGTTAGCATCTCGCCCAAGTCAGATGCCCCCAAAACTCAGGAATCCATAGGATTTATTGATAGCTTACTCCTTGGTTCTGCTTTTACTTCTGCCATCTTTGCTTTGGTTCTGACCTTAGTCAACTTGAAAACACCTGCTCCTACTTTGCCAATCCAAGCCCAAGTCCCTGATGACCCACTAGCACCAGTTGCTGAAAAATTACGGCGATCGCTAGCGGAAATTAAGCCAGCCGAAAATAGTAACTTAGTTAAACAGAACTCCGATCTAAGCTCGATTGTCAATGCTCCCCCATCGGCAGTGAAGCCAATTTATATTCCGATCTACCAGCCCCCCACTCCACCAATCCTATCTCCTCCAGCTAATGCCATAAGTCCTATGCCAGCCCCAGTAGCACCTAAAAAATCTTTACCCAAGGGTAATTACACCCTAATTGGAGTTTTAGATTTGGGCGATCGGTCTTCAGCTATGATTGACATTAATGGCTCGATCCAATCAATTAAAATTGGTAGTGCAGTTGGCGACTCAGGCTGGTTGATAGGTCGAATTGAGCAACAAGCAGTAATTTTGAGAAAAGGTAACGAAGATACTACGATTACAGTTGGTCAAAAGTTTTAGCCAAAAAATTCTAAGGAGAAAGCATGGGCTTAATTGAAGATATATCAAGGTTCTTGGAAACTCGGCTGGAGGAATATATTCGTAGAAATCCTCAAATGGAGTTGCAGGTACTTCTAGAGCAACTGCGGCAACAGGAAACCGAGGTGCTAAAAATTATTGCTGATTTTGAGAGAAAAGAAAAACAGTCTCAAGATCAAATCCTAGCGATCGCCGAAGATATAAAGCTATGGCACGACCGATCCAGTAAAGCAAAAGCGTCAGGTCGCCAAGACTTAGCCAACGCCGCTAACGAACGTGAAGCATCCCTGCTCAAGCAAGGCAATCAGGTTTGGGGACAAATGGAATTAACCAAGCAAAGGCTAAATCAAACCATAGAACTTCGCACCCAAATTAAGGAACGGATTAAAGAGGTGCAACTTAAAGTTGAACAGGCTGCCAAATCTCGTCCCCCTAGCGAGCCTAAATCTAGTTTTAACTGGGAAAATATTAATCCCCCTCCCAGCCGCGATCTTGACGACCCGTTAGAAGCGCAATTCCAAAAATGGGAAATGGATGAGGAACTTGAAGTCCTAAAACGTAAAATGAAATGATATTCCCATCCTACTATAAGGATATAACTAATTTAAATGAGGTTAAGGGGTGAAACCCCTTCATGGGTGCGCAGCCCCCACACCCCCTAACGACAGTAATCTTTAACTGGGAAGGGAGTAGATAAACACTTAAATGTTTATTGTTTGATAAGCTAGGATCAAGACACAGACTATAGGACACAAAAATAAAAAGTTATGAACGAAATAATATTTCCTGGATCGGCTGTACGTGTTTCTAACATTAGTGATACCTACTATGGATTTGAAGGACAGGTACAAAGAGTTAGTGATGGCAGGGTTGCCGTAATTTTTGGCGGTGGCAATTGGGACAAAATCGTTTCCTTTCGCCCCACAGAACTAGAGTTGGTCGATGCTACCCTCAGCCGCAATAAAGGTAGAAAGAAATAATTATAGGACTTACGCAGCATACAAAGAAAACCTATATTTAAAGGGGGTTTGGGGCACAGCCCCAATTGAGGGCGAAGCCCTCAAACTCCCTCCCACTAAGTTTCTGTAAAATTGAGTGCGTAAGTCCTAAATTAGTTAATTATCTGAATCTTCTTTGCGTAATTCTTCTGAATAAGAGCCTTCTAGTTGTTGATGACTGGAACGTCTGGAATTCCTTCTATGGGATTTTGTCACCAGTCGAGGTTCTTCCTTAGTTGTGCCACCTTGACCAGATTTAGATTTTAGAGATTTGTCGGCGGTGGCGATCGCTTCTTGGGAGGTTTCATAGGCAAACGCCTCTTGCAAAAATAAACAATAATGCTCGTAGCGTTCCCAATCTCCCCGAATCCCACATTTTGGCTCATTTAGATGTAAACAATCTCGAAATTGACAGGAACCTTGAGAGTTTTGGATTTCGGGAAAGCAATCTATTAAATTGATAGGCTCACAGGTCAAAGTCGGTTGCGTAAATCCGGGAGTATCTGCTAAAAGTCCGCGATCGCCAATCGGAAATAACTCTACATGGCGGGTAGTGTGCCGACCAAGTCCCAATTTGGCTGAAACCTCATTGACTCGAATATTCAAATCTGGAATCAGAAAGTTAATCAAGCTGGATTTTCCGACCCCAGACTGCCCTGTAATCACCGATACGCCTTCACTTAAACACGATCGCAACTCTTCTAAACCTTCACCCGTATTCACACTAATTGCTAAAGGTTTATATCCCCAATTTTTGAGGCGATCGCTCCAACCATACCAAAACTCTGGAGTTACTAAATCCCGCTTAGTGAAGCACAGCAAAACCTCTAGGTCTTGGGATGCCAAATTGACTAAAAACCGACTAAGTTGATAGGGATCTATTTGCGGTTCAGCTAAAGCAAATGCTAAAACTACTCGATCCACATTTGCTACCATGGGACGTTCTAATAAATTTCGTCTGGGAAAAATTCCTGAAATTGCCCCTCTTTCTCCTTGCCAATCTGGCTCTTCGACCGCGATGCGATCGCCCACATACACATTCTGCCCCGTTTTTTTCAGCCTTGCTCGCCGAATACATAACAATTCAGGGCATGGATAATCAATTTCTGCAACTATATCTAAACCCACACGGTAATAATTTGCCTGTATTGCCAGCACAGTGCCAGTAATCACACTTTTTCGACTACGAGAATAAAGAATTTATCTTCATGCTCTAGTAAGCTCAGGATTTTATGCCCATCTACCCTAATGCTATTTGGAACTTGCTCAACTGGTTCACCTTGATCTAGCCATAGCTCTAATATCTGCCCAGATTCAACTCGCTCTAAGCGTAACTTGGCTTTCACAAAGCTTAAGGGGCAAGGCACACCCCGCAGGTCAAGATATTCGGGAGTCATCTATTAAAAATTCCTCCTAAAAAACCTTCTAGACCACCTTTCCCAGCATTACCCTTAAGCTTATCTAGCATTTTTTCAAGAATTTCTCGATCCTCTCCACTCACTCTAGTAGGAATATCAATTTTGATGGTGATTAGATGATCGCCCCGTGCCACTGGGTTCCCTAACTTCGGTACGCCTAAACCTTCAAGCGTTAGTACCGTATCAGGCTGAGTTCCAGGGGGAATTGTTAAAGGCTTCTTCCCATCCACAGTATTGACATTAATCTTGTCACCCAAAATTGCCTGAAGATAGCTAATTTTGATTTCAGAAATAATATTTATGCCTTCACGTTCAAACTCTTGGTCAGGTTGGACAAATAGATAGACATAAAGATCGCCAGCAGGTCCGCCTTTCTGTCCAGCATCACCTTCACCCGTTACCCGTAAGCGAGTCCCGCTATCTACTCCTGGCGGCACTGTGATTTTAAGTTTTTTAGTTATTTGATTTAAACCGTTGCCACCACAGGTATCACATTTATCTTCAATCATCTGTCCCGTTCCGTTACAGGTAGGACAAGTACCAACTTGGGTAAAACTGCCAAAGGGAGTACGAGTAGCACGACGCACCTGCCCAGAGCCAGTACAAGTAGTACAAGTTCTAGGCTTAGTTCCAGGCTTTGCTCCTGATCCAGCACAGGTGTTACAGGTTTCTAGGTGCGAAATCCGAATTTGTTTTTCACCCCCAAAAATCGCTTCTCGGAATTCTAGCTTCTGATCAAATCGTAAGTCATCGCCGCGCACAGGTCCCGATCGCCTTCTAGTTTGTTGTTGCGCACCTGAACCGCTAAAACCGCCAAAGAAGCTTTCAAATATATCAGCAAAGCCACCCATGTCACCCACATCTTGATAACCCGCCGCCGTTCCTCCTGTCTCGCCAAAGCGATCGTAACGAGATCGTTTTTCGGGTTCGGACAAAACTTCGTTTGCTTGATTAATTTCTTTAAATCGCTCGGCGGCTCCATCTTCTTTATTTACATCGGGATGATATTTTCGTGCCAAACGTCGATATGCTTGCTTGATTTCCTCCTGATCTGCATCACGAGAGATTCCAAGGATTTCATAATAGTCACGCGCCATAGGGAATTGCTCGATCGCTTAGGTAGATTAATTTGGTTAACAAATGTTGGTTTAAATTTAGCCCAATGTTCAAAGGAAAATGTGTGGCTATCCGTACATTCAGCTATTAGTTTTACTGATTTTCTGATTAAGTCAAGATTATCCTACAGTAATTCTGGAGCGATCGCTTGAAGAATCGAGTAAAACTATTTATAGAAATAGCCGTAAAACCCAACGGTTTTAACCGTGGGATATAAGGCGTTGAGCGAGAGCGAACAATCTACTTAGCGGATCGCAGATACCCTTACAAGAAACTGCGGTATAATGTAAGGTATGCAGAAAGCTTTCAAATACCGATTCTATCCAACTCCTGAGCAAGAAACATTGCTGAGAAGA